>JAKEGR010000265.1 GCA_022615465.1 Planctomycetota bacterium
ATCTTCGTGCCCGACGACCTCCGCCACGAAGATACCGTGTTGCTGTACATCACGGGTGGCAAGATCGGCGACAGGCCGGACGACGGCGACCTCGCGATGGGCTACCAGTTGGCCAAGCTGGCTCAGGCGCCCGTGGCGTTTGTTCATCAGGTTCCCAATCAGCCCCTGCTGGGCGATAAGGTCGAGGACGATCTGATCAGCGAGACCTTTCTGCGTTACTTGGACACCAAAGACGCCAAGTGGCCCCTCCTGTTCCCGATGGTGAAGAGCGCGGTTCGGGCCATGGACGCCATCCAGGAAATCGCTCAGCAGAAACATGGTGCCACGATCAATCGCTTCGTCGTGACCGGCGGATCGAAACGCGGCTGGACCACTTGGCTCTCCGCGGTGGTCGATGATCGCGTCACCGGCATCGCGCCGATCGTCATCGACACGCTCAATCTGCCGACCCAAATGGAGCATCAGAAAAATACGTGGGGGGAATACAGTGAACAAATCGCCGATTATTCCTCGAAGGGTCTCATCGATGTCATGCTGAATCATCCGGAGAATCCCCTCTGGCGCTGGGTGGACCCGTACACCTATCGGTCGCAACTCGACTTGCCAAAACTTCTCATCAATGGGACGAACGACCGTTATTGGGTCATTGATGCGATGAACCTGTACTGGGACGGTCTGGTAGGGGAGAAGCATGTCTTGTACGTCCCGAATGCAGGCCATGGGCTAGATGATGGCCGGAAGGCCGCGCTCACGACGCTGGCCGTCTTCACGCAGCATGTTGCCCAAGGAGAACCGTTGCCGGAATTGACCTGGAAGCATGAGGACAACGGGGGCCAGATGCAGTTGGTCGTCCAGTCAGACCCAGCGCCGAAGGCCGTCCGCCTGTGGACTGCCCACTCGGAGGACAAGGATTTTCGGCCCGACAAGTGGGAGGCGACGGATATCTCCGCCGACGGCGACGGCGCTTACATTGGCAAGGTTGAGAAGCCAGCAACAGGCCACGTGGCGTTTTTTGCCGAAGCGACGTACGCCTTTGGCCCGATCGAGTACGGCCTGTCGACGCAAATGCGTCAGGAGTAATTCGGCGTTCGACAGGTCAGAATTCAACGCACCTGCGCATCCACGGCGCGTCGGCGAGGTCGTGGACAGCATTCCCGTGAAACACGTGTTGATCCGGCCGCGATGGAACCTGCCGAATTGATGCAATTAGCGATCGCGAAGTGCCGCCAGGGCCTGGCGGCGGGCCAAAGCCCGTTTGGCTGCGCCATTGCCCGCGGAAACCAGGTTGTTGCCTGCGCACACAACCGCGTCCTGCTCACGTCGGACATCACGGCCCATGCCGAGATGAACGCCATCCGCGAGGCGTGCCAGGAGGTGGGCAATATCTTTCTCGACGGGGCGATCGTGGCGACGACCTGCGAGCCTTGCCCGATGTGCATGGCCGCTTTGCACTGGGCCCGCGTCGACACGGTCTACTACGGTGCGACGATTGCCGACGCCGATGCGGCCGGATTTAATGAACTGCAACTGCCGGCGGCCGAACTCCTGCGTCTCGGCCGGAGCGCAATCAAACTGGTGCCCGGCGTTCTCGCCGAGGAATGCCGCGGTTTGTTTGCACAATGGCAAGCCAATCCGGATCGGCGTGTTTATTAGCGTGAGCTACAATGGATAAGGGATCCGAGTGGGTGCGTGATCGAATCAATACCACCCCCGCACCACGGCATTCATGCCGAACCTTGTAAGTTCCGCGCCATGGTTTCGAAAGCCGAAATCGCCTCCGATTGGCTCAGTCGCTACACCGGGATGCCGCTGGACCGGTTTGGTGACTATGTGCTGCTCACGAATTTCCGTGACCACGTGCAGCGTTTTGCCGCCCGCTTTCGTTGCGATATCTACGGCGACAATCGGCCGATGCAGGCCGCAACGAACGATGCCGGCCTGACCATCATCAACTTCGGTATCGGATCGCCGAATGCCGCGACCATCATGGACCTCCTTACCGCGCATCACCCGGAGGCGGTGCTGTTCTTGGGCAAGTGTGGCGGGCTAAAACACTCGACCGAGATTGGTCATTTTATTTTGCCGATCGGCGCGATCCGTGGCGAGGGAACGTCGGACGACTATCTCCCGCCGCTGGTGCCGGCGTTGCCGTCGTTCAAGCTCCATAAGTTTGTGTCGGAAAAGCTGGTTGAACGCGGCTTCGAGTACCGCACGGGCGTCGTCTACACGACCAACCGCCGCGTGTGGGAGCACGACCTCAAGTTTCGCGAGCAGCTTGAGGAGTACACGCCGATCGCCATCGACATGGAAACAGCCACCATTTTCGTCGTCGGGCACAAGAATCAAATCGCCCGCGGCGCTTTGCTTCTCGTCTCGGATAAACCGCTCACGCCTGAGGGGGTCAAGACCGGCGAGAGTGATGCCCGCGTCTCCCGCGACTGGTCTGAAGTTCACCTTTCGATCGGCATCGACTCGCTCACCGAGATCGGCGAAAAAGGGGAGCAAATCAAGCACTTTCAGTACTGATTCCATTGGGAGAGCGGGCATGGTATCCTGCCCTCGCTTGGAGGACGGTGATTCCATGTCGCAGGGATCGCGGCGGTCAGGAGGTCGGGGAAATTTTCCGACTGGAGGCCGATATCCGTGGCTACGCTCTCCCGTTATCAACAGCTTTCGCCCAGGTTCACGAATCGCTGGGCCGGCATCTCGCTTGTTGAATTGCTTGTCGCCCTGGCGATCATCGGCATTTTGTTAGCCCTGTTGCTGCCAGCGGTGCAGTCGGCCCGTGAACATGGGCGACGTTCTCAATGCCAGAATCATCTCCGCAATCTGGCGCTGGCGGCGATTCAGTTTGAGGTTTTGCGGCAGCATTTTCCTCCAGCGGCCCAAATCCGAGAGGACAAAGGCGGCACGTTGCCCCCTGGAGCAAAACCAGTGCTCGCTCGACACAACGGCATCTCACTGCTCTTGCCCCATTTCGAGGAGAGCAGCACGTTTGACCAGATCAACTTCGAATGGGACTGGAACCATCCCGTCAACGTCGATTTCACCAAGCAGCATCTGGGCGGGATTCTCCTTTGCCCTTCCGCGCCGAGTGGACGCGAGCATCGCCATGTCACCGATTACATCGCCGCCACACGGATCGTCGTCAAACCGGCCGGTGGCTATCGCAGCCTGAAGCCATTGATTGATGCGGGGACAATCGATGGCAAGAACCTCGCCGCCGATGGCTCGCGAGTGTGGGACGGGCTGCTGCAGATTGACAAGGTGACTGCCAATCCGTCAGGCAGAATTCTCGCTCAGGATCGGCGGCGAGTGGCCACGGCGCACGTCAAGGATGGCCTGGCCCATACATGGATGTGGTTCGAGTCGGCCGGCAAACCGTTTATTTACGAAGAAGGGTTTTGCGTTGGAGAAAACACCAGCGTCAACAGCCGCTTTCGCTGGGCCAGCCCGGAAACCTGGATGGCCATCAACGACTTTTGCGGCAACGGCAAGATCATCAATTGCGACAATATCTCGAAGCCCTACAGCTTCCATTTCGGCGGCACGAACATTGCCTATGCCGACGCCTCGGTTCGTTTTCACACGGACGACATGGACCCACAATTGTTTGTCGCCCGGTTGACGATCGACGGCCGGGAGATCGTACCAGACAATTGATTCGGACACCGTCCAGCGGTAAACTTCGAAAGCGATCGGTATCGACAACCAGGCTGCCCAAGGATGCGATAGTGACTGATTCCGTTGTCAAGCTGATCGATCATTCCGTCTTGCAGCCCACCCACACGGACAACGATGTGTTGGCGGCGTGTGTCCTCTGCGCCGAATTGGGCGTGGCCAGCGTCTGCGTGAAGCCGTCGCACGTGCCTTTAGCGGCGGAACACTTGCGCGGGTCGTCAATCCTTGTGAGCACGGTGATAGGCTTCCCGCACGGCGGCACTTCAACCGGAGCCAAAGTCGCCGAAACCGAAATGGCATGTACCCAGGGCGCCAGCGAAGTCGACATGGTTGTAAACATCGGCAAGATACTGTCTGGTGATTGGGCGGATGTCGAACGCGACATCCGCGCGGTGATCGAGGCAGCCGGCCAACGCGGCGCGACCACCAAGGTGGTTCTTGAAACCGGTTTGCTGCCGAGCGATGATCTGAAAGTCCGTCTCTGCCAACTCAGCGAAGCAGCGGGGGCGGCGTTTGTAAAAACTTCAACTGGTTTCGGTTACGCGAAGCGGCCCGACGGCTCGCTGGCCGCTACCGGTGCCACGGAACACGATGTGCGTTTGATGCGGGCCAACTGCGGTTCGTCGGTCCAGGTGAAAGCATCTGGCGGAATTCGCACGTACGACGACGCGCGGCGGTTTGTGGAACTTGGAGCCACGCGGCTCGGCACAAGCAGCACCAAAGAAATCGCCGCCGGCGAACAAGAGCACAACGCCGCAAATTATTGATCCATCCATGAGGTACGAATTCACCCATTACGGAGGTCGATGAGAGTGATGCTGGAACTGTATGACCAAATCGAGTCGGCCGCAGATGCGATCCGGGCAAGTTGGCCGGAAACGCCGCATGCCGGCATTATTCTCGGCACCGGCCTTGGCAGCCTGTCGGGACAAATCGAGATCGCCGCCGCGATCGATTACGAAGCGATTCCCCACTTTCTGAAATCGACCGCCACGAGTCATCGCGGCCGGCTGGTATGTGGACGGTTGGAGGGCGTGCCGGTGATAGCGATGGAGGGCCGCTTCCATCAGTACGAAGGCTATTCGCTGCAGAAGATCACGCTGCCGGTCCGCGTGATGAAACGGCTCGGAGCCAAGCTGCTCATCACCTCGCAGGCCGTGGGTGGCATGAACCCGTATTATCGGCCGGGCGACGTGATGATTATCGACGACCACATCAACCTGATGAGTGACAACCCGCTTGTCGGGATCAACGACGACCGGCTCGGCCCGCGGTTCCCGGACATGTCGGCCCCGTACGATGCCGTGCTGATCGAAAAAGGGCTGGAAATCGCCCGGCGAGAGAACTTCAACGTCCACCGCGGCGTGACCGTCGCCGTGACCGGGCCAAACTTGGAGACGCGGGCCGAATACCGCTTTCTGCGTCGCATTGGCGCCGATGTCGTCGGCATGTCGACCGTGCCCGAGGTGATTGTCGCTGTCCACTGCGGTCTGCGTGTATTCGGCCTGTCGGTGATTTCCGACATGTGTCTGCCTGACGCGCTCGAGCCGGCTGACATCGACAGGATTATCGCCTTCGCCAATTCGGCAGAGCCGAAATTGCGGGCACTTGTTTGCGGCATTTTGAAGCACGACGCGGCCGGACGATAAGCGACCATGCAACACGTTGCCAGCCAGATCGAGGAGGCGGCGCAGTTCGTACGCGGCCAATGGAGCGGTGTGCCGCGCGCCGGCATCGTCCTCGGTTCCGGGCTGGGCGCGGTGGCCGACGAAATCGACGTCGGCGCGGCGATCGATTACGGCGAGATTCCGCATTTCTCGCGTTCTGCCGCCATCGGCCATCCTGGGCGGTTGCTGTGCGGCTGGCTCCGCGGTGTGCCCGTTCTGGCCATGCAGGGGCGGTTCCACTGTTACGAAGGCTACACGGCGGAGCAGGCCGCGTTTCCGGTTCGTGTCATGAAAGCTCTCGGCATCGAGCTTTTAATCGTTTCCAACGCGGCGGGCGGATTGAACCCCAATTTCGCTGTCGGGGACATCATGGTCATCGACGACCACATCAACCTTGTGAATCGCAATCCGCTTGTCGGTGTGAACGACGACCGGCCTGGCTCGCGGTTTCCTGATAGGTCGGCACCCTACGACCGGCAACTCGGCGATCACTCGCTGGCGATCGCTCGCCGAGAGAATTTTGTCTGCCACCGCGGCGTGTATGTCGCCATGCTCGGGCCGACCTATGAAACGCGGGCGGAAGTTCGCATGTTGCGCTACTTCGGCGGCGACGCAGTGGGCATGTCCACCGTTCCCGAGGTTATCGTTGCCGCCCAGGCGGGCCTGCGTGTTCTGGGCCTATCGACAATCACGAACGTGTGTTCGCCTGACGTACCACGCACCACGAGCGGCGAAGAGGTCGTCGCCGCCGCGTATACTGCTCGATACAAGCTGCGGGCAATCGTCGCCGGGGTAATCGCAGAGGAATGTGCTTCCTCTTAGCCGCCAGTGTCGCACCACCAGCGCCACCGCAAAGTAATCACAATGAACGTTGTCCATTTGATCTCGAAGAAACGCGACGGCGGAGAACTGATCGCCGACGAGATTGGCGCGCTCATCGAGGGCTACGTCCGCGGCGATGTACCCGATTACCAGATGTCGGCATGGGCAATGGCCGTGTTTCTTCGTGGTATGACCGTGGCTGAAACGGCAGCACTGACTGAACATATGCTCCATTCCGGGGCAACATTCAAGTGGCAGGCTGGCGAAGTTCCGAAAGTCGACAAACATTCCACGGGAGGAATTGGCGATAAGGTCTCGTTGATACTGGCTCCGCTGTTGGCCTGTTGCGAATTGCAGGTGCCGATGATTTCCGGCCGTGGCCTCGGCGCGACCGGCGGCACGCTCGACAAGTTGGAAGCGATCTCCGGATTCCGAACGAATCTCAGCACGGCCGAGTTTCAAGCGATTTGTCGCAGCGTTGGCTGCGTCATCAGCGGCGCGACGACCGATCTTGTGCCCGCTGACCGCAAGCTGTACGCACTTCGCGATGTCACCGGCACGGTTCCCTCAATTCCGCTGATCACTGCCAGCGTTATGAGCAAGAAGCTGGCCGAGGGCCTCGATGCACTTGTCCTTGATGTGAAAGCGGGTAGCGGCGCCTTCATGAAAACCCGCGAACAAGCACGCGAGTTGGCG
>JAKEGR010000266.1 GCA_022615465.1 Planctomycetota bacterium
ACCGATGACGATGCGGTTTTCGGCCACGATTTCCAAGCCGTGTGATCGAATCGTCGAGCCGTTTATCGAGTTTGGCCTGACGGAAGACTCGGTGTCGTCGTTCCTGGGCTGCACGTGGACGTATTAGATCTCGATGCAGCAGGACTCCCCATGCGAAGTCGTGGCATTGCGGAAACTGCTCAAGATACAGAAGCCCGTCGCCGTGTCTCTGCGTAAAATCTTCTCCTGGAAACGAAACATGCTTGCGACAAGCTCGCATTGCCGAAGCGTGGTAGCGGGTGGTCTGATGACCGCTCTGTTTTGCTGCGCGCTGGCGAGCCAAGGTTTTCCGGACGAGACCCGCCGCGTAGAATCGCGTCCGCAGCGACGGGCGCAAAAAGCAGAGCAATCGCTGAGCGGGCCGCCGCCCGTGACGCCGCCGGTACGTGATGCGGAGCATCGCTTTCAGTTGCGCGTCCGCGACTATGTGGAGCTCAAACAGCGGAATATCGTGATGCAGCGCCACGACTATTCCTGCGGCGCGGCGTGCCTGGCCACGGTTTGCAAGTATTACTGGGGCGACAACGTCGACGAGGGTTTGTTCTTGCGATCGCTCGACTCGATTCTCACGGATGAAGAGATCGCCGACCGGATCAAGAACGGACTGGCGATGAGCGACCTGCGGCGAGCCGCGGTCAAAGCCGGCTACCAGGCCACGGTCGGCAAGTTGACGTTCGTGAAACTGATGGAAACGCGCGTGCCGGTGATCGTGGGCATTTCGCCAGGGGGGCACGATCACTTTGTCGTGTATCGCGGCACGGATGGCGAGTGGGTGTATGTGGCCGACCCGATCCGCGGAAATCTGCGGATGCCGATCCCGGAATTCACCAAGCAGTGGCAAAAAAACGCCATCCTGGCGATCGCCAAGCCGGGAAAGAAAGTACGCGACTGGTCGCCACTTTCGGTGCGGCCGGAGGAGATCAAGCTGGGCGAACTGAACGACCAGCTCATTCGCACCCAACCGCAGCGGCAGGCGGCCGTGCCAAAGCAGACATTCACGCCATAACCCGGATTATTCAAGTAGCGTGGGACGTGGCCGCGGAAGCTCTTGGTGGGTCTTCGTGCGGGTGCCACGGGTGGCTTGTCCACCCCTGTTATTGCACTGCTGGACAAGCCAACAGTGGCACACAACATGCGGCCGAAGTCCTACCTTTCGAAGGTCCGGCAAAATCGCTCATCGCGTGGTGTTCAGGGCGTCATCGATCGCACCGACGTAGAAGCTCGCCAGGCGGAAGATCAAGAAGACAATCACCACGGCGACGAGAGCCCAGACAACAAATCCGGCTAATACAGTGAGGGTTCGCAGGGCCGTCGCGGCCTCTTCTTCGTAGTGCTGGGAGAGCCGGCCCATGGACTCGACCACGCGGCCGCTTTCTTCGGCCACGGCAAGTGCGTCGATGAAATCGGTCGGAAAGGCTTGCGTTCGGCCGAAGGCGATGTGGAGCGGGTGGCCGGCCGCCACCTCGGCGACGATCTGATCGGTGTGGCGCACATAGTTGTCGCTGCCAGTTGCGCGGAGTGCAAGCGGCACGATACGGCGGAGGTCCATGGCCGAATTCAATGTCAGGTGGAGCGCCCAGGCCAGTCGCGCGATAGCCAGCTTTTCCAGGCAGGGACCAACGCCCGGGATGCGGAAGACCGCGTGCTGGATGGGGCGAGTCCACAGAACGCCGCGCCGCATGGCAACCACCAGTCCGCCAATGCATGCTGCAACTGTCAGGATGAACGCCGAGTAGATCAGCAGACCGCGCGTGCCGATCAGACCGAAACCGAGCGGATCGATGGGCTGACCATGGTTACGTTGGGCAACGAACCCAAGCATCCAAATCAAGAGGCCAATGACCATAATCGCAGCAAGAAGTTGCATCACCGGCCAGGCAATGCCAGCCAGGAAGGCCCGCTCCATTTGGCTTTGGCGGCGGTAGTGATTGGAGAGGCGATGAAAAACCCGGCCTAACGTGCCCGTCTCTTCGCCTACACGAACCATTTCCAAGAACAACGGCGGCAAAACGCGGCCGGTATCGGCCAGCGCGGCCGAAAGCGATTCCCCGCGGATCACTGCGTCGCGTACACCGGCAATGTAGGGCTGCGCGCGTCCGCGGACCGTCTCCGCCTCGCGTTGCCATGAGCGGCGGATATCAATGCCGGCCTCGGTTTCGACTCCGAGGCGGTGGCAGAATTCGGCCAGTGCTTTGTTTGAGAGACGCGGGTGGGAGAACATGCCAGTAGTCGTTAGTGGTCCGGGGTGGTAGCGTCTGACCAGATGCCCCGCCCTGCCCGGCGGGCATCGTCTTGAGCATCGGCGAGGCGGCGTTTCATTCGGCCGCTATAACGGTAACTGAGCTTCGCCCGGGCCAGGCCCGCGCGGACCAGTTCTTCGTTGAGTAGCCGATCGCCGTTCCAGACGAAGGCCAGGAGGCGATCGTACTGGTCTTTGCGTTCCAGACCGAAGGTGAGTCGCACGCGCCAGCCAGCGTTTGCCATAAACTCCTTGGTGAACTTGCTCGCCTCTGGCCCCCAGCGCTCGACGGGGTGATTTTCCTTGACGGTTTCCGGCGCGTCGAGGCCCTGCAATCGAAGCCGTCCGCCAGATGCCAGAAGCAACGTGTCGCCGTCGATGACGCGGCGCACCGGAACCATGCCCTGGTCGACGAGTTCCGGATCGGGCGAAGGCGGCTCGACGGAGAAATAACGAAGAGCGAGCAGAGCAGCGACAACAAGCCAGAGCCAAAGTGCGCGGTAACCTCGCGAATAACGGCGTTCAGAGCGAACCATGATGCGCTCCGAAAAAAGCTTGGGAGTCGCGCGCGACGTGAAACCGATTCGTCCGATTCGAGTTGCAAGTCGCAGAAACCGTCCCGATTCCGCACATCAGGCTTCAATTCTTGCTGAAATCAAGTTGAGCAAGGCGACGGCCGAGCGGATCCTTCAAGAACTTCTTACGGCAATCGCCGCATAGATCAAATCGCAGTTGCTGATAGACGTCATCACCAAGTTCGTGGTTTTCAAGGTCCAGGTCATCAAGACGCTCGAGGATGTCATGCATCTCTTGCAGGTGGTCGCGGTCGTCGTCGATCGGGGCATCGTCGTGATCCAGAGCGGCGTAAACTTCCATGCGAACGACATACCGCAGATCGTGTTCCGAATCGAGCGGACGCTTACACACGTCGCAATTGAAATGAATCATGACACGTCAATCCTTTCTGTCAGACCGCGAGGTCGGCGTGGAGCAGAACGCCGCGATGAGTTCATGTTAATCGGGGAGCCGAACGCGGGGCAAGTGAACAAGAGATGATTTCTGCAAACAACACGGCCCATGGCGCAACAGGACACGGAGGCAGCGCAAGCCTTGATAGTTTGGCACCCAGCATGTGGCACGCGAATTGCACTGCCGGTGTCCGATTCAGAGAGCGGATGGATTCTTGCCGACCAGAGCGATCTCACCGGATGAACGGTGAGTTGTTGGACTCGACGGACGCCATGCCGGTTTTCAAGAATGTGCTCCCGGATCAGCTAGCCGACTGGTCGGGGGGATTCGTGTAGGTTAGAATTGAGAACGAGTAGAACTGGCCGAAACCGGTCGCTACGGGCCTCGGCCATTAGCAGCCCGTTGAAGAAGTCAGATCGGCTGCGCCCGTTGAGATTCGTCCGATTGCGGCGTCGCAAAATCTCGGCGTATCGGGTGGATATGCCCGCGATTTCGCACCTTGCACTCGAACGAATCTCAACGGGCTCGCTGACGAAGCGATTCTTCAACGGACTTTTGGGTCGCTCCTTGGTTGGGAGTCCGTGCGCCTTATGTCGATTGCCTCTGGTTCCGCGCTTAGCTCCAGTGTCCTGCTGCTCAATCGCCAATATACCGCCATCCATGTGGTGGACGTGCGTCGCGCGTTCGTGTTGTTGCTGCGGCGGCTCGCGGAAGTGATTCACATCGAGGACGGCCAATGGACCAATTACGACTTCGAGTCGTGGCGCGAGATCAGCGAATTGCAGGCGCAGTTCAAGGAGCCGCACCAGGATTGGATCCAAAGCGTAAGCTTTGAGATCCAAGTGCCGCGGGTGCTCCGCCTGCTGCACTACGACCGCGTACCGCGGCAACGCGTGCGGCTCAATCGTCGCAACATCTTTGCTCGCGACGGCAACCACTGCCAGTATTGCGGCAGACGATTTTCCACGAACGAACTGAGCCTGGACCACATCCTGCCAACGTGCCGCGGCGGCGACACAAGCTGGGAGAACCTGGTCTGTTCCTGTGTGCGGTGCAACGTGCGTAAGGGCGGACGCACACCACAAGAAGCTGGCATGAAATTGATCAAGCAACCGTTGCGACCGAAACGCAGCCCACTGCTGACCATCAAGCTTGGAAATCCGAAATACGCGAGCTGGCGGACATTCCTCGACAACGCGTACTGGTCGGTGGACTTGCGGTAAGGCGCGCGACACACAAACCGGCAGCCGCAGCGGTCACTCCTCGAAAATGCAGGGCAGCACCGCAGGACGTCGAACCCTCAGAGACTTTCCGCGGAGCATCGGGGACTGTCCTCTCCCAGATGCTTTTCGGATCGCCCGTTACAACCCCCTCCGGAACGCGGCCATGGGTGTCCGGCTCTCAGCCTTCGGCAAGCGGCTCTTTCTTTTCGGTGATCACCGGGCACTGGGGCGCCATTTCGGCGTTCAGCGCGATGAAGCTCTTCCACTCTTCGGGAACATTATCCTCGTGGAAGATCGCTTCGACAGGACACTCCGGAACGCATGCTTCACAGTCGATGCATTCATCCGGATGAATATACAGAATCTTCTCTCCCTCATAGAAGCATTCCACCGGGCAAACAACCACGCAATCGGTATACTTGCAGGCGAAGCACGGTTCGCAAACGACGTGCGTCATTTTCGAGAATCTCCCTTTCTGGTGAACGCTATAAACCCCGAGCCAAATCAACCGTGGGTCTGGAGACGGCAACAACCCGCCGCCAACCTACCCACTACCCCATCGGTTCCCCTGGGGCAAATCATTACGTCGGAAGCACTTGGAAGCCGCCTTTTTCGGCAGCATTCCCGGAAATCGTAGTTGTGTGCCGGTCGAGTGTCAAGCCGCCGTCGCATGCGTTTTTTGCGTGGCAGATCACTAATCTTGCTCCGACCGCCATTCCTATTTAGAATGGATGAGCGCCGGTTACTTTTCGCAATCTGCATGGCAAGTGGGCTGCGTGGCCGAAATGAGATCTCCACGGCCAGGTCTGGGCCGGTTTGGCTTCGAGTTGGCAACCACGATTGCAATTTACCGCGCCGTACCCACACGAGGTGCTCCCCGTGGCCCTATTGGATATCGACCGCAATCTGCTGGAACGCTGCCTGAACGGTAAACCCCGGGCGTGGGAAGATTTTGTCGACCGGTTCATGGGCCTGGTGGTCCATGTGATCAACCATTCGGCTCAGTGCCGCTCGATCAATCTGAACGCGACGGATCGTGAAGACCTGACAGCCGAGGTTTTCTTGGCGATTGTCGACAATAATATGGCCGCATTGCGGCATTTTCGCGGCAAGAGTTCGCTGGCAACGTATCTGACGGTGATTGCCCGTCGTGTCGTGGTGCGCAAGCTGGTCGAAGGACATGCGTCGGTGCCGTTGGATGCCATGGTCGCCGAAGCCGCTTGCGACGACACCGAATTGGAACAACGGATCAGCAATCGCGAAGAGGTCGACCGGTTGCTGAGCGGACTCCAAGGCTCGGAGGCGGCGGTCGTGCGGCTCTATCATCTCGAAGGCCAGAGCTACGAGGAAATCAGCCGCACGGTTGGCATGCCGACCAACAGCGTCGGACCGATGCTCTGCCGGGCGCGGGCGAAGCTGCGACGTCGGGCTAGCGCCGATCAACCGACCGGATAACATGCGGCGGGCCTTCCAGATTGAAAGCGGCATCGTGACGCAAGGCTGCAAAACCCGACTTGCCGCGTTTGCTGGCAAGTGCTGCCAGCATCGATGCCGACCATCAGCCCTTGCTCTACCGCTACACTTTGCCGCGATGTGGTGGTGACTTCTTGGTGGCGGAACTTCGGCCTTATTCCGGCAAAGCGGCTTGGCCGAAACTGGTTGTGTGGACTTGCTATCACGCGGCTGACCCTGGGAATAAAGGAGACGACTTGGCATGTCGAAGATTCTGCTGTCGGCGGTGCTGGTCGGCTTGTTGATCACCTCGGGGCGACCGGCAATGGCCGCAGAGGAACTGGAAAAAACTCCCGTGATCAACGACGAGGCCGGCGACTACTATCAGTATCCTCAGCCAAGACGCGATGAGCCTGATGCCCGCGCCATCATTCGTCAAAAAGCGATGGTCCGCAGCGAGCAGCGGCAGGCACGGTTGGCCTCGATGGCCTGGTATGGCATGTGCAACGCCCGGCCGACGGCGGCACCCACGCCGTTTACCACGCTCTACAGCCCTGTATGGCAGATGCCGGGCGGACGGCCGTTTGCCTGGTACCTGACGAGTCGCCCGACGTATGTCTATCTTGCGCGGTAACGATTCATTCCCACACCAATTTAGCCGCTCATCCCAGGTCAGCTTCTCGGCTCCCATGGGAGTGTGACAGAGCCGAATCGGTCCTTGGTGGGCTGATTGGGGCACCCCAACATGGCATCCAACAGCCATTTTGCCCGATACGAGCGTCATCAAATCGTTGATCCCAATGGTTTTTCCGGCCGTTTCCGGGAGAAATGCCGTTCCCGCCAGCGCCGTCGCGTTTGACTGGCTTCGGGGGTCTTGTAGAATTAAGAAGTGAGTGCGCGGGCAATCGTGGTTTGGCCCGCCCCCCATCTGCTTGGCGAGAATTGTCCATGATCGGCCTCGGCATCTGGAAAATCCTACTGATTCTGCTGATCGTGATGTTGCTGTTCGGCAGTCGATTGCCTTCCGTTGCGCGGTCTTTGGGGCTAAGTATCTCCGAGTTCAAGAAGGGGATCAAAGAACTCGAAAATCAATCGGACGATAAGTCGAACAAGAGCTAATCCAACGGCCGGATTGTGAGTTGAAAGCTGGCGCGGCCATGCCGCTGGCGCGGCGTTGGATGGCGGGAGTTGAATGGCCATGTTTGGAATTGGAACTACCGAGTTGATTGTCTTCGGCATCATTGCCGTGCTGCTCTTCGGCAGCCGGCTGCCGTCGGTGGCCCGCTCGATGGGCAAGAGCATCATCGAGTTCAAGAAGGGAATGCAGGATATCGAGAGCGAGGTAAAGGCGTCTGTCCATTCGGAGCCGACGGGTCGGGTCGGGTACGACGATCAGCGTGAACCGTCTGGCACGCGTTTCGAGCCGCCCAAGGCGGAATCGGTGTCGCAGTAGCCCTCCTGCCTTGGTGGGTTGTCTTTCGCCATCGGCTTGCCGCGGTCCTTCCCTGCCGGCTGACCCAGGGAATCGCTGGCTGCGGCATGTGGAAAAAGACGGCGATCCGTTGGTTGACAATGCCTTCGTCGACCTATTAGGCTGTGGGAGGTTCACCGGTAACGAGAATCCTCGCCGCCGTTCAGCCAGGCGGCTGCTAGTGCTCAGTCAAAGCGAGAAGTTCGGGTGCCACTGCTGGCTTGTCCAGCAGTGCTTTG
>JAKEGR010000267.1 GCA_022615465.1 Planctomycetota bacterium
AATGAGCGGATCCTCGTCGCGGGCCAACTCGAACAGCGTCGACTCCAGCTCCGGATGGGCGAGTTCCCGCGGCGGATCCAGTTGGCTCAAGTTGTACGTCCGCACGGCAATCGCCTCAAGCGCGCCGTGCCGAACGAGTTGCTCGGCCGGATCGCGATTGGTTCGCGCAGTCTCCAACAGCACATCGACTCCCTCGTGTACTTCGAATTCGCCGAGCGCGCGAGCTAGAAAGTAACGCAGCATCACGTCGCCCTGGTCGATGCCGCCCGCTTGTCCCGCCGACTCGTTTTCGCGGTCCAGAATCCGAGCCAGTTGCGTCGCCGCATTGGCGTCACGCTTGAATTCTGCGAACCGCTCGTTGCGGAGCATGTCGGCCAATTCGCTCGCGCGCTGCCAGCGGGCCACGCGAGGCCCTTGCTGCATGCCTTGAATGAGTTCCTCCGGACGCATCGCCGTGCGATGCACCAGCCAGTTGAACATCACCCAAATCGCCACGATCACCAGCACAATCAACGCCGGCACCACGAATAACTGCAAGATAAAACCGGCGTTGGGCGGCTCGACGGGCGGCAGCAAATCCTCGCTGGTCAACGGGCGGGGGCCATCGGCGGCGGAGGGACCAGGAGCTGCATCGGGATCAGTCATTGCGATGTGGAGACGCGTAAAACGCCATCGTTACCGGCGGGAACGACCATGCCGGCGGTCCCCATCGGCCATGCTAGCAGGGTTTCGAGCCGATCAGTTTCCCATGCCAGCCGCATCGCCGTCAACCGCCCGCTAGCTCGCCTGCAACCATCGCCCAGACCGAAAACGGCCTCCAGTTCGCGGTGTCTCTCGGCCGATCTGGTCTTCACTTGACTCCAGAATCCTCCTACCCTGCGGCGTCACTGCTGGCACCCGCACGACGCGCAGCCTGGTCGCAAATCGAACCAATCCATGTTGAAACAAAGCTACTGTCCGCGCCACCACGAGAATCGGATGCGGCACGAGGGAGATACTCTGCGTGCCCGGCGGCACTATTTCGCCAGTGCAAGCCACAATCTGAAACGGCTGCTCCGCCGCCGTTACGAGTGGATGAACCGTTTCATCGACCGCGACCATGTCGGCGTGGAAATCGGCTGCGGCACCGGTCTGAGCAAGGAATTCATCCGCGCGGAGCGATACTATCTGACCGACGTGGCCGATTACGACTGGCTCGACTTCAAACGCGTCGACGCCCTTTCCACGCCTTTTGACGACGCAAGCTTTGATTTCGTCGTCGCCAGCAATGCGATCCATCACGTGGCAAGGCCGCTTGTGTTCTTCCGCGAAATGGATCGGATTCTCAAACCGGGGGGCCGACTGCTTGTCCAAGAAGTGAATGCGTCGCTGGCCATGCGCGCCGCCTTACGTCTCATGCGACACGAAGGGTATTCCTTCGAGCACGACGTGTTCGACCAGCAAGCGATTTGCAACGACCCGGCCGACCCCTGGTCGGCCAATTGCGCAATTCCCAATTTGCTGTTTGACGATCGCCGCCGCTTCGAGCAGCACGTGCCTCAGTTTCGCATCCTTCACGCCGGCTTCAGTGAGTTTGCCTGCATGCTCAACTCGGGAGGGGTCATTGCCAAGACGTTCTACGTGCCATTGCCAAAAGTGCTGGTCGACGTCCTGCACGGCATGGACACGATCCTGACGCGGCTGTTCCCGCAACTCCTTGCCATGCAGCGGCAGATCGCGCTCCAAAAAGTCGAGCAACCTGCCGCGCCGGTCGTCTCACCGCGTCCAAGCCCGGCGTCACGGGCCGAAGCAGCGTAAAAATTATTTTCGCAAGAGCAGCGCGTCTTTCCGGCTTGACGGGCTGTGATTTATAAGTTACACTTGCTGAATGATCGAAGTGCGCCGATACGTTACGGAAGCGGGCCGTGAAATATTGGAACGACTACAAACAGCGGACGGACAAACCATGAAACGCAAGGCAAGCATCTCGCACGACAAGGCGCTTGTTGAAGAGCTGCGGCGCGATCCGGAGTTCGCCGCCGAGTATCTAAAGGCTGCGCTGGAAGATACCGACGAGCCGCAAGTGCTGCTGATCGTGCTGCGCCACCTGGCGGAAGCCAAGGGCGGCGTCGCCAAGATCGCCAAGGCTGCGGGCATCAAACGCGAAAGCCTCTACCGAGCGCTCTCCGAACGCGGCAATCCGCGGCTCTCGACGTTGACGGCCGTGTTGAAAGCGGTCGGGCTCAAGCTGGCCGTCGAGGTGGCAAGGCAAGGACGGTAGTGGAACCGCTCGGGTGAGCGAATCTCGGCGCTGGCCGCCGCAAGAGTTTCCGGAAAAGCGGGCCGTCAAGCGTCACCGTGCTGCGGCGCGTTCCAGGTTGAGGGCCAAGAGGGCCGCGAGGAGGTCGTCGTCGGTCATTGCCTGGTCCCAGTTGTAGGCGGCAAAGACGGCGGCGTCTAGTTTTTTGTGGGCCAGGTCGAGCCAGGTGGGACGCTCGTTGTAGAGATTGGTGAGCGTGCGTTTTTTGAGTTGCTTCGCGCAGTCTTCGTCTTTGGGGACGATGCGCGGGTAGCGGACGGTGCCGATGGCGGGGGCGGGGAGTGACAAGGCACCCTCACCCCGGCCCAATCCCGGAGGGAGAGGGAGAATAAAACGGCGCCAGGGGCCCGTGGTGGAGCCGGGAAATTC
>JAKEGR010000268.1 GCA_022615465.1 Planctomycetota bacterium
AAATGGAGCCGCCGCAGCGAACCACTCTGCCACAGCGGCGTGTGGCGATTCCACGAGTTGCTGCCGTTCGCCCCACCCAACAAAATTGTCTCGATTGGCGAAGGGCAAACCCTGTTGCACGCGTCCGACGGTGTTGCCCGTTACATCGGATTGCAATCCGGAGATCTGTATCTGCAGTATGAGGGCATGAACCCGTCAGGCAGCTTCAAAGACAACGGCATGACGGCTGCATTCTCTCACGCTCACACAACCGGCGCCCGCCGCGCCGCCTGTGCCTCAACGGGCAATACCAGCGCTTCGCTAGCGCTCTATTGTGGCGTGAGCAAGTTGATGCAGGCGATCATCTTCATTGGCTCTGGAAAAATCTCGTATGGTAAGCTCTCGCAGGCGCTCGATTTCGGCGCTCTGACCATTCAGATTGCCGGCGACTTCGACGATGCCATGCTCCGCGTCCAGCAGGTGAGCAAGCAGCAGGGCATCTATCTCGTCAATAGTGTCAACCCGTTTCGGCTCGAAGGCCAAAAGACCATCATGTTCCGCGTGCTCGAAGGCCTTGGCTGGCAGGTGCCGGATTGGGTCGTCGTCCCCGGCGGCAATCTCGGCAACAGCAGTGCATTAGACAAGGCGTTCCATGAATTGCGCGAACTTGGACTGATCGACCGAGTGCCACGGCTGGCCGTAATCAATGCGGCAGGCGCCGACACGCTCTACGAACTTCATGAACGTCGAGGCCTCCGCTGGAATGCGGGCCGACCAGACGCCAGCATTGCCAATAACTACTATGCCGAGCTTGACGACGCCGGTCGCCGTGCCGCTACGATCGCCAGCGCCATCGAAATAAATCGCCCAGTAAATCTCTATAAGTGCCTTCGCGCCCTCGAGCGATGCAAGGGCGTTGTGCGCGAAGTTACCGACGAGCAGATGCTCGATGCCAAGGCGCAAGTTGGCGCGAACGGCCTCGGCTGCGAACCCGCCAGTGCGGCCAGTGTCGCCGGCGCCAAGCTACTGCGCGAGGAAGGCGTGATCTCTTCTGGCGAGCGCGTCGTCTGCATCCTCACTGGCCATCAGTTGAAAGATCCCACCGCCACGGTTGCCTACCATACGCACGATCAGGCTGAGTTCAATCGCGTGCTCGGCAGCCGGGGCGTCAGCCGCGCGGCGTTTGCCAATCGGGCGATTCAGGTGGAGAATGATTTGGAAGAAATTATCCGGGCCATTGCACTCAATAGTTGAAACATAGCAGGCACACTCGCATGAAGCTTGCCATCCATGGTGCCGCCGGACGGATGGGCCAACGCCTGACCGCGCTGGCCAGCAAAGATCCGTCGTTCACGATTGTGGCCGCGCTCGAATCGGCCGACCACCCCCTGCTGGGAAAGGATGCGGGGCTTTTGGCCGGCGTTGGCGAGATCGGCGTTCCCATTGGCGTGGTGGGCGAATCGGATGCTGACGTGGTGATCGATTTCTCCGTGCCCGATGCCGCCGTTGCCGTGATTGCTCACTGCCTCCGTTTCTCTCACCCAGTGGTCGTGGCCACCACGGGCCTCGACGCCGAGCAGCAGAAGTTCGTCCGCAAAGCGGCCAGGGACATCCCCATCGTCTGGGCGCCCAGTATGAGTACGGCCGTGAACGTCACGATGAAACTTGTCGATGTCGCGGCCAAGGCGCTCCGCGACCTGCCCACGGGCGTCGATATCGAAATCATCGAGCGGCACCATCGCTTCAAGGAAGATGCTCCGAGTGGGACGGCAATCAAGTTCGGTCAGATCGTCGCCGAAGCGATGGAGATTTCCCAGCACACGCATGGACGCTCTGGCCGTCCCGGACCGCGCCCGCGTAACGAAATCGGCTACCACGCGGTGCGCGCCGGCGATAACCCCGGCGAGCACGTCATCCTCTTTGGCATGTTGGGCGAAACGATCGAACTTCGTGTTGCCGCCACCAATCGCGATTGCTACGCTCAAGGCGCCCTGCTCGCAGCCAAGTGGATCGTCGACAAACCGGCGGGACTGTACGGCATGAACGACGTGTTGGGTTTGTAGCTGTTAGCTATTAGCCAGAAGTTGTTTGACTGACAACTGGCAGCCAAGCATTTTCCCCCATGGCCAAATGCGAAGAAGGTTACCTCTGCGACGTTTGCGGTCAGGACGTGGCCGAGATCTCCGACAGTGATCTCTACCTGCGCTACATTGTTGGCATGCTCGATCCCGAGGTGTTGCACACGACCTCCGAGCGGCACATCCGCTGTGATCCGACGCTCGCTCAATACATTGTCGCCGACGATTTTGAGCCGGCTATCGTCGACGGGCCGTTCGACAAGCGGCAGCTCGATCCGGCGTTTGTCTGCGAGCGCGAGCGGCTCTTCACCCGCGGTTGGAAACGACTCCAGGAGGTCGCCGGCCTCGGCATCCCGATCATCGAATACCCGCTGCCGGAAGTGATTATCAGGATCAAAGCCCGCGACATTAGCTCAAGCCCGCACTGAACGGGCATTTCGTATCTTCTCAACCGCTAGCACATTTTCTTTTGCCCGGGTGTATATGATGGGGGCATGAGCGGTGTGGACGTCAAGACGATTGTGAAGCAGGTGGAGGA
>JAKEGR010000033.1 GCA_022615465.1 Planctomycetota bacterium
AGCCACCGCGCTTTGTCGGCCTGCACCCCAACGTCGCATTCGATTCCTGCCGCCCGGAGCTTATCGATGCCGCCACCCGCGACTTGCGGAAAAGGATCTTCGACGGCTGCCACGACGCGCGTGACGCCCGCCCGCAGCAACGCCTCGGCGCAGGGTGGCGTCTTGCCATGATGGCAGCAGGGTTCGAGCGTAACATAGGCGGTGGCCCCAGCGGCATTCTCACCGGCATCCTGCAATGCCAGGACTTCAGCGTGCGGCCCCCCGAATCGCTCATGACGACCTTCGCCGACGATTTGGCCATCGCGAACGAGCACACAGCCAACCATTGGGTTCGGTTCAACAAGACCCTCGCCGCGCGCGGCAATCGCGAGTGCTCGGGACATGAAACGGTCGTCATCTGCATCGCGGCGTGTCACGGCATTCACCAGCACGAATTATGACGGCGTCCAGATCGGCGACTTGCCGCCCGCTGGGCGATCGCTATCGGGTGTCCAGATGCGGCCTGCAGCCGATTCGGTCGCCGTGCCGACCGCGGCTGGCGACAGTCCATCTTGAGAGACAAGCGGCGCTTCCGCGGGCATCACGATCCCTGCTTGGTGCAGGATTTGGTAGACCACCTCCAGCACTTGAGGATCGTGCCCGTGTTTCTGCACGACGAGTTCCAGGGCCGACTTGGCGCGCTGGTCGTTGCCGGTCGCGAGATGTAGCTTCAACTCAGTCAAATCCCATTCGGCAGTTGATTTCCCCGCAGCGTCGGTCACTTGACGCGCTTCGTCGATCAGGGCCAGCGCCCGGTCTAAGTCGCTTTCCGCCGCGATCATGAGACGATACGCCTCGTGAGGCGGAATGCTGCCAGCCAGAGATGGCCGCCGCACCACCTCTTGGGCCAGGTAGAGGATTGCCAATTGGGCGCCGACCAAGACTGCTCGGCGATACAGGTGGACCAGATCGTCGTCCGACACGCTGTCCAACTTCAACCGTGGCACGCGTGTGAGCGGGAGCCGCCTCACGTCGTGGTCGGCTGGGTCGATCTGCTCTGGTTGCGGGAGACCCAGCGTTGCCCGCAATTCGGCCAGTGCGCCCTGGTCGCGATTGCTGTTGCCGTCCTGCTCCAGGATGAACACGGCAGCAATCAGCGCAATTCGCAGGTTTTTATCCGTGGATGCGTCCCGCGGTGTCACGCCGCCAAGTACCCGCTGCGGCACATCCGGCCAACGCTCAACAATTGCCGCATGTCGCTCCTCGGCAAGCAGTCGACGCCGAACCTCCGGCGGCGTGTCACGCGGAAAATAACAACGCGAATCGAGTGCCAGCTCTATCGGAGATACCTTGTCGACGAGTTGCTCTTCAACGAGGTTGCCCAGCGTGTTGCCAACGATCTCTTTCAAGGCCGATGTGCTGGCCTCGAACGCCGGGCCTTTGTCTACCATCAGTTCCAATCGCTCACCGCGATCTGTCTGACGGCCGTAGATCGCGATCACACCGACAAGCCGCGGCAAGTCGCCCCGCGACAGACCCACGCCAGATGTTGGCATGGGCCGATCGTACAGTACGCAGGATTGCCGCGGCCGTGGTTGATCACTGTCGGCCGCATTCGCCGGAGGCATTTCGATGGATTGCACGCGGCGATCCGACGCCAGACGACCTAGAATTCCATCCAGATCGGCAACATCGTACACCTGTCGGACGTAATCGAGTTCTTCTTCTTGGAGATCCGTGTCGAGAAGCTGTGCGACCGCTTCGGCCTCGACCGCGTCGTCGAGGGGCACATCCATCTGGGCGTACGCATGCATGCCGGCAACGAGCGCCCGGTCGTCGGCCAACCAGCCGCCCAAAAGAGCGCGATTGTATACTAACGCCGGTTCGGCACCGTACTTTTGCCCCAACTGGTCAAGAACCTCGACCGCTTTCATCCAGTTGCCGAGGCTGGACAACCGGGTGGCCTTTTCCGCCTCGTCTCGCCAAGGCGTACCCTCCGGCCAGGAACGGAGGACCAATTGGTCGCGTAATAGCAGGGGCAATCTGGAGTAGTGGTTGAGATCCACCAGGATCTCGCGTGCCCGGGTATCGTCCTCTGACGCAATCGCGGCGTTGAACCACAGATGGGCTTGGGCGGCAACAATGTGGCCCGCCGCCAATAAGGCTTGCCCGACCGCACCAATCGCTTCAAAGACGCGTTGTGGCATTTCGTGGTCGATCAGGTCGAATGCCCGTTGTAATGCCGCCGCCGCCGCACGGGAATCCCGGCCTTGTTCCGACAACGACAGCGCGTGGCAGGCGTGTGCCGTAGCACTATTCGGATGAGCCGAAACAAATTGCTCAATCGTCTGGCGAGCCGCGTCGAATTCACCAAGCGACAATTCGAGAATCGCCTTCAGATCGAGCAACGAAGCCCGGCCAGGATGCGTGGCAAGCGTTTGTTCGACGTGTCGCAGGGCGGCCCGCGGCTGATCACCGTCGATCATCCGGTGAATCTTTTCAATTTCGCCAGCCAGGTCGGCGCAGCAGAACTTCAGCTTCTTACCGCTACCGCAAGGGCACAATGCGTAGTGATCAACTGCCATGGGAAATGCTATCGAGTTGGGCAAATGGAAGACGCGGAACAATCGCTGCCGGCGGCCTGTTCCGCCGAGCCTGATCGTAACATAGGACAAACACCCTGACGACCCGGCGACCGCCATGCCGGCAGGAAAAAACCGTCTGAGATCCTGGCTTAGACCCGTCTGGCGGCGAGCGCCCGCCGTTTTTCCTGGATGAGCGTTAGCAGAGATTTCTGTGGTTCGGCGAATTTGACGATGCCCTCGCTCATCAGCCGCGTCTCCATCGCTGGCACATCGACTTTGGCATC
>JAKEGR010000269.1 GCA_022615465.1 Planctomycetota bacterium
CTGACTTGTTCTTGTTTCCGTGACAGATCTCGTTCCCACCAACGAATTCCGTGAAAACCGGGAGCTGACTGCTAATTGTTATTGACTCGTTCTTCAGCGGGCGGATGGCGATCTCCGGCGGATCGCCGACCGCTGCTCGTGGTCCGTTCAAGCTGATCGGACATGCTGGGTGCTGCTGCCGGCCCCTCCGGCAGTGGCGGATCACGGGGAGAGGAGCTACCCGCGGCACCCATCCACTCAGCCTGGAAGGTCCGCTGGCTACAGGGGTATTTCCGGCGCAACCTTCGACAATTCCTCCTTCAAATAGGTCCGCACGTCGCGGGCGCTTTCCAGTCGCAGGGCGCGTTCCGCAACCCGCTCGCAATCCTTCAGGGACACCTGCCGGCAGACCTGCTTCACCTCCGGAATGGCGGCCGGCGTGATGCTCAGGCTGCGCAATCCCAACCCCAGCAGCAACATCGTGTAAAGCGGGTTGCCACTCATTTGGCCGCACATGCTGATCGGCACACCGCGACTATTTGCCGTGCGTATCGCCATGTTGATCAGCCGCAACACCGCCGGATCCGCGGCCGTATACAAGCTGGCCACGTCCTTGTTGCTCCGATCGACGGCAAGCACGTACTGGATCAGATCGTTCGTGCCGATGCTGAAAAAGTCGGCCTCTTCCACGAAGTGGTCCATCAGCAGAACGGACGATGGCACCTCGACCATCATCCCCACCTTCATGTCGCGGTCAAAAGCGACGCCCTCTTCCTCCAAATCCTCCATGGCATCGGCCAACACCATCTTGGCCTGGCGAAATTCGAGCAGCGTACTGATCAACGGAAACATGATCCGAATGTTGCCAAACGTACTGGCCCGCAAAATCGCCCGAAGCTGCATCCGAAACATCCCCTGGTACTTCAGCGCGAGTCGAATGCTCCGCAGACCAAGGAAGGGATTCCGCTCATCCTCGGGAAATGGCAAGTTCGGGATCTTGTCCGCCCCAAGGTCAAGCGTCCGCATCACCACGGGCTGGCCCTTGAGCGATTGGGCAACTGCGGCATACACCGCGAACTGCTCTTCCTCAGTCGGCTGCTCGTCACCCGCGAGAAACAGGAACTCCGTGCGGTACAGACCAATGCCGTCTGCCCCGCGATCCTTGCAGTGCTCCACCTCGCTCGGGAACTCGATGTTGCCCAACAACTCGATCCGCACTCCGTCGGACGTCACCGCGGCCAGGTCGCGCAGCTTGTCCAACTTCGCTGCCAGCGAGCGATGCTCCTCCACCTCAAACCGGTAATGTGCAAGCGTTTCCTCGTCGGGCTGAAGAATCACCAGCCCCTGATCACCGTCGATGATCACCCTTTCGCCGCCAGACACCCCGGTCAAGAACGGCCGGATGCCGACCACCGCCGGAATGCCAAGCGCTTCGGCCACGATCGCCGTATGACTTCCGGGACCGCCAATCTCGGTGGCAAAGCCGCGGACAAATTTCGGGTTGAGGTTGGCCGTCTCGCTCGGCGTCAAATTGTGGGCCAGAATCAACACCTCGCTGTTGATATGGGCCAACTCCTGGCGGCGTCGCCCGGTTAGTTGCCGCAGCAGCCGCTCCTCGATGTCGAACACGTCGTTCGCCCGCTCCGCAACGCGACCCCCTTCCACGGACTGAAACACCCTGGCCCACTGGCGCATCGCCTGGCTCACGGCATACTCCGGCGAATAGTGGTGCTTACGCACCATCTCCTCAAGGCGCGCGCGCAGAACCTTGTCGTTGAGCATCTGGATGTGCGCGGCGAAAATACCCGCCAACTGGTTGCCAAGCTGCGTGGCAACTCGCTCGCGATTCCGCTCGATCTCGGCGGTGGCGGCCAGAATGGCCTGATCGAGCCGTTCGAGCTCGTCTTCCACCGCATCGCGCGGCAAGAATCGCCGAGGGATGCGGAATCCCTCGTGGTCCATGACCAGCGCTTCGCCGATCGCCACGCCAGGCGAGACGGCAATCCCTTGGAGACGTTCCATGTTGTCCTGAGAAGGACCACCCTTGGCTGCAGCCGTTCGGGCTTGCAAACCGTCAGACGCCCGGGAAGATCAATCGCCCAGGTCGCCCGCTGCGCGGTACACGCACAACCGGCCTGACGTAATCCGCCGGTGGCCCGGCATCTGCATCACCGCTCCCCAGGGGAGAAAAGACGATGCATTGCCAGCCTCCGGGGGACTGCCACAACGGCCAACTTCGGGTGTGCCCATTTGTCTTGTTAGTAGTTCTGTACATTGCTGGCAACACCGCAACTGGCGGATGCTGCCGTGACTCATTCAACTTGTTCCGCGGTTGTCTTGCCGCGATTGCTGGCGATGAGTGCGGCGGGTTCGGCACTTGCCGGCCCACGGCCGGCACTTGCCCCCTGCGATTCAAGTCGTCAGCCAACGCTTGTCAATTTGCTTGCCCTGATTCACAGGACTCCTTCTCGACGAAGCCGTTTTCCACCAGGGCCGCGATAGCATCCACGGCCTGCTGGGCATCTCCGCCTTCCGCTTCGACGAGCAGCACGGTCCCTTGCGTCGCAGCCAGCGTCATTAGATGCAAGATACTCTTGGCATCGACTCGCCTGGCTTCAGAAACAAGATCGATCCGTGCCTCAAAATTCGCCGCCAATTGCGCCAACATCTGAGCCGGCCGGGCGTGCAACCCCTGTGGGTTGCGAATGACGATGGAACGCGTGATCGAGGGACTACTCATGTTCATGGCTCGGCCAGGCGTCTGCCCCGCTCCGCTCGCCCGCGGATCGGTGCCCGATCATCTCTCTACCCAGAATAATTCTCCACCACCCTTTTCTTGGAGTTAGGACCCGAATTGCTTGTCGTCCGACTCTTCCAGGAGTCGCCAGACATCCTCCGGCGTCTTGCTCTGCTTCAATTGGCGGCAAAACACATCGTCACGCAATTGTCGCGATATGTTTTCCAACGCTCGCAGATGGTCGCCCGGACGATCGGGCGGCGACACCAGCAAAAACAGCAAATGAACTTTTTCCGCGTCGAGACTGTCAAAGTCGACCCCCTCCTCACTGATCGCTACCGTGCCGACCAATCGATCAATCGAGGGATGCTTCGTATGCGGCACCGCCACGCCACGACCGATTCCCGTGCTTCCCAACTCCTCGCGTTTGAGAATTGCCTCAATGATGCTCTCGTGATTCTTCGCATGAATTTGCTCTGCTTCGACGAGCGATGTGGTCATCGCCCGAATTACCGCTTTCTTTTCATCCGCCCGGAGTTGTGTGCGGATCGCGTCTTTACAAATAAAGTCGGAAAACTTCATTGGATTCCTTTGTCCTCTCCAACTAATTACGCTCGGTGGTTCAATGCACCTTGCAATGACAGTGACTTCTCAATTTGCCAATGATCATCCGCCGGACCAGGTCCGCCACGCCACCAACCGGCCAACCCACTTGGACAACTATCCGTTCGATTTCAACTCTCTTCCGTTTCCGGACGCTCGCGCAAATCGCTGCTTCGGTGGCGATCTTGAACCTTCTCCTTGTACTTGCGCAGTTGCTGTTCCAACCGGTGAACCACTGTGTCCACCGACCCCATTAAGTTGTCCGACTGGTCGTGGGCCACGAAGTCATGTTTGTGCTCAGCCGAAACTTTCAGATCGACCCGCGGAGAGTCGGAATCGGTCAAATCGAC
>JAKEGR010000270.1 GCA_022615465.1 Planctomycetota bacterium
ACGGCAGCCCAAGTGGCGCAGTTCACGGATGTGAAAGCTCAACTGGACACTATCGCAGGCGATTCCGGCTACAAGGGCGTGAACCTGCTTACGGCCGCCGGCACGGTGACAGCCAACTTCAACGAAGCTGGCACCAGCAACTTGACCATGACAGGCTTCGATGCAAGTTCAACTGGTTTGGCAATCGGCACCCTGGGCTTAGGCAATAACGGCGCTGCTTTGAATACGCTGGAAACGGGCCTGAACACTGCGCTGGACACCCTGCGTGACAAGTCGGCGGTATTGGCTTCCAACCTGTCCATTCTGCAAACCCGCGTGGATTACACCACCGACATGGTGAACACCCTCACGGCCGGCGCCAACAAGCTGACCGCAGCCGATACCAACGAAGAAGGCGCCAACATGCTGCTGCTGCAAACCCGGCAGCAACTGGGCACCACCTCGCTGTCCATCGCTTCGCAAGCCGCTCAGAGCGTCATGCGTTTGTTCTAAGCTAGTCCGTTCGCAAGAACGAGCAGGGGCCGGAGGGGGTAACCTCTCCGGTCGTTGGTACAGGAGACGGCCATGGTAAACGAGATAAGCGGGGTCGGATCGGCATCCGTGACCCTTGGTCTTGGTCACATTGGAACGCCGGCCTCCGCATCCTTACGCGGCGGTATGGGCGAGACTACATCCGAAAGCCAGACCACACAGGTTGGCATGCCGAAACATTATGCCGAGTTGGCAGCGAGCAAAGAGGCAGCGCTCGATGTCGCGCAGTCGGCTCGGGAGATTGGCAAGACCCTGGAACAGGCCGGCGAGTTGCTCGGCCGTGCACACCAGGAGATCAAGCTGGTAAAGAACTATCCGCCGTTCCCGGCGGGCAATGAACAACGCCTACAGTTCATCAACTCGCTGAGCGGTCTCAAGCGCCAACTGGAGGCGTTGACCGTACCGGCGGTAAAAGATGGCTTGGAGCCGGTTTTTTATCCCATGGAAACGGGATTGAATGAGCTGGTCGCCACCGCATCGGACGAGGATGTGGCGATGTTCGCTTCCGGCGTCAATGCGGCGATGACCACCTTGGCTGCAGGCAAAGAGTCGTTGTACGAGCAAGTGTTGGGCGCGGCGTCGCCACCGTCAGAGTCGACTGCGGTCATGGATGAAATGTCCGCTCGGACTCTGGTGGGAACGGTGGCTGGCCAATTGAGCGGCATGCCACAAGCTCAGTTGGGCAACAGCGCTTATTTGGCAAAGACATAGACCATCGTGTCACTCAAACTCACACTTAAACCCAACGAAAAAATCTTCATCGGCGGTGCTGTCGTCCAGAACGGCGATTCCGCCGCCGAGCTTTCCATCCTTAATGATGTCGCCCTGCTCAGGGAAAAAGACATCCTGACCGAGGAGATGGCGGATTCGCCTTGTCGGCGCCTCTATCTCAGCGTGCAACTGATGTATATCGACAGCGCAAATCTTGCGTCCTACCAACAGACCTATCGCAAGCTGATGGCCGATCTGATCGAAGCCGCCCCCAGCACGGTGGATTATCTGGCCATCATCAATACCGAACTGGCCTGCGGCCGCTACTACCATGCGCTGAAAGGCGCCTGGAAGTTGGTCGAATACGAACAGGAGCTGATCAAAAATGTCCGCCAACCCACGTGAAGCTTACGAGTCGATTGAAAAAGCGACGCTGAGCGGACGGGATCTCGAGGCTTCGGTACTGAGTCGGGCCAGCGCGATGCTGTCCGACGTGCAGCAGCGTTGGGACGAGCCCGACCGCGATAAGTTGCTGGATCACGTGTTGCGCCACAATCAGCGGGTGTGGACGTTGTTTCAGTCAGAGTTGATGGATGAATCGAACCCTTTGCCAGTCGAGATCAAACGCAATCTCATGGCGCTGTCGAATTTCATCGACAAGCGTACGGTTGATATTTTGGTCGAACCGGAACGCGCCAAGTTAGATGCCCTGATTACCATCAACCAGAATATCGCCGCCGGGCTGCGCGGCTCGGCTTGATGCGATTTTCTTTGCCACGAGGCTCTCAAGTCGCTCCCGTTAAGTGATGGATTTGCAATAACTGTTTTTGAGCGACTTTCGGGCGATTTGCGACCTCGGCCCGATTACGGCGCTAACCGAGCATTCGCGACAGCCACGCACGGAAATTCAACCCGAGTTGGGTGATTCCCGGTTTCTTCGTCTTGCCGCACCATCCTTGGAGTGGTATCTAATCACCCATGGATATCACAATCACCTGGCGCGAATTGTCGATTGCCGTCGTTTTGGCGGCGGCAATTTATCTGTTGGAAGTGGCGTTCTTTTCGCAGAAATCACGCCGCCGGGCGGAATCGCATGATGAACCGGCCGGGCTGCGCGCCGAGGTGGAGACGCTGAAACACCGACTGGGCGAGTTGGAAGTTCGGCTTGGCGTCGCCGCCGAGTTGTCTGAGGCCGAGCCTGCCGGCCACGCACCCGCCACCGATGCTTACGATTACGCCGTGCAGTATGCCCGCGAGGGCATGGCGGCCCCCGATATCGCGGTGCGTTGCGGCATTTCGCGTGACGAAGCCGCCCTGATCGTGGCGATGCAGCGGCGCGGGCGGGAAGCCTGATCCGCCCGCTTTCCGGCGCTCAAGATCGCGGCGATTCTGCCGATAACCCGGTATATCTCTACCTGTGGCGGTTGCTTTGGCGGTTCCGGTTTTCCTCTCGTTTGACCTGATGATCGGGTGTGCGCCGTGGGCATAGGCGCGCTGCCCGATTTGCTGCTGTCCCTGCTGAAAACGCAGGGTGCAGACCAGCTTCAGGCTGCCAAGGATGCGCCGGCCACGTCGTTCAAGCCGGGCGGGCAGTACGAGGCCAAGGTGCTCGATGCCCTGCCGAACGGCCGCAATCTGGTCCAGATCGGCAAGCAGACTCTGGACATGGCCTTGCCGCAGCA
>JAKEGR010000271.1 GCA_022615465.1 Planctomycetota bacterium
GCCTTCCGGGGGTTTCCAATCGAGTGCCCGGCCAACGAGCGTCCACAGAAGAAAGATGCCGATGGCAAAGCCAAAGTCGCCGATGCGGTTCACCAGGAACGCTTTCTTGGCGGCGGCGGCCGCCGCGGGCTTCTGAAACCAGAAGCCGATCAACAGATAGCTGCACAGTCCGACCGCTTCCCAGAATACGTACAGCAGCAGTAGATTGCTGCTCAACACGAGCATCGTCATGGAGAAAACAAACAGACTCACCTCGGCAAAGAACCGCGGGTAGCCTGGGTCGTGATGCATATAACCAACGGCGAAGATGGCGACCAGCAGGGCGACCCACGTCACCATGACGAGCATTGTCACCGCGAGTGAATCGACATAGAGCGCGACGGGAACCGCGAGATCGCCTGCGGCAAACCACTCATAGCCAACCACGGTTGCCGGACGCTCGGCAAAGTCGCCTCCGAGGAGCACGAGCAGGGCACACACGGCCGAGGTGGCAATCGCCACGAGGCAAGGCCAGTGGCTGGCTTCACGCAAGGAGCGATTGCCGAACGCGGCAATCAGCATGGCAGCCGCCAGTGGAGCGCCCGGAATCAGCCACAGCAAAACGTTAAGCACGGGTGACGACTCCTTCGCGTTCGCTGGTTATCTGACCATCGAGGACCGGCTCAAGCCCGGCGGGGGTCAGTCCGGGGAACTGCTGCACTGGCTCCGGCTCGGACAGCATCGCTTCTTTGTCGATTTGCGGCTCTGCAAGGTGGACATCGACCTCGCCCAATTCATACCAAATACTCACGTCGAGCGTCTTGCGGCGATGGTAAATGGCGAGGAATAGCATGAGCGCAATGGCCGCTTCGCACGCGGCCACGGTGAGAATAAAGATCGTAAACGACTGGCCGTGGTAGTTGCAATGCGCGTGGCCAAATCCGATCAAATTCAGCGCGACTGCCTGCAACATCAACTCGACCGACAGGAACATCACGATCAGGTTCCGCCGCGTGAGAAAGCCGACGATGCCGAACACCAACAGGACGCCGCCGATCAACAACGAGTTTTCGAGTTGTGGATTCATCCTCGTTCTTCCCGCGATTGCCGAGCGATCAGGATCGAACCGAATGTCGCAATGACGAGCAGGACGCCAGCCAACTCCACGGACCAGAGGTGATCGGCAAATAACGAACGGCCCAGAGCGGCCAGCGTGTCCATGTCTCTTGCCTGGGGAGCACTGAGAGTGAACGCCGCTTGCTCACGCGAAATCGGCGGCATCGGTTGCTTGAACAGGGCGATCAGCACCGCCAGCAGCAAGCCTCCCATCGTAATCGAGAGGAATGGATTGCGGAATCGCCGGTCGTAAACGGACGAACCACTCTGGCTCGCCAGCATGATGACGAACAAGAAAGTGACAATGATGGCGCCGGCATAAACGATCAGGGTCGCCGCGCTGACAAAGGCGGCACCCTGCATCAAGAACAACCCGCACGTGCTGAGAATCACCAGCGCGAACCAAAGAGCCGCATAAACGGGATTGGCTTCAACCTGCATGCCGCAGCCGCCGGCCAGCATCATCGCGGCGAATATCGTAAAAAGCACGCTTTCGACCGGTGGCTGGCCTGGACGCCACCAGAACCACCAGGCGCAAATCGCGGCTGCCAGCAAGCAGATTGATGCCGGTGCCGATCTGCGACGAAACGGCGAGACCACGGCAAACAAATAGCCCACCACACCGAGGAGGATTGGCAGACCGATTATCACCGGGAGTCCCAGCTCTGCAGCATGTTGGGCAAGAGAAATCGCAATCATAATCAGCATTTCGTGTTCGTGGTGGGCGGCGAAATTGCTCCAAGGATCTTCGCGGCTGGGCCGAGCGTGCCCCCCGTCGTGCGGATCGGATCCTTGGGATTGTCTTTCGTTTGATCGTAAATGATCAGCAGCTTCTCACGGTCGTAAATCAGTTCCTCGCGGCTGACACCGGTCAGATCGTAGATCGACGTGAGCTCGATCGCGTCGACCGGGCAGGCTTGCTCGCACATGCCGCAGTAGATACACCGCAACTCGTCGATCTCAAACTTGGTGGGATACTTGTCGCGATCTGCCCAGGGTGCCTGGTCTCCAATGATATCGATGCAGTGTGCCGGACAAACCGTGGCGCAGAGCATGCAGGCCACGCACTTCACGCGGCCCTGTGCATCGCGATTGAGGCGATGGACGCCGCGATAATTGGGTGGTAGATCCGGTGCCACTTCCGGGTATTCCTGGGTCACCGGCTTCTGAAAGGCATGGCGTAACGTCGTCGCCAATCCCCCGAGGATTGCCGGCACGTACATCGCCTCCCACAAGCCGATCGTCGGCTCATCGACCCAATGAACATCTTCTGCTTTCATCGCGGATTGGTTCTCCAGGGCGCTTCCGGCTTCCTCAAATCGGCTGACTAACCTCAACTTCGCCACGGCCCGGCGGCAACCGGCAAGCCCCATTGGCTGCCTGGCCTACCTGCCCGTTGAAAAAGGGGGACAGGCACGCTCGCGCGACCACGTCAAACGGAACCGATTCTTCAAGTGTTCCACGCGCCAGTTCCCTTTTTCTACTGACTGCTACGCCGCGGCGAGCCGCTGCTTACGCATCCGCCGCTGCAAGACCATCCCATTGATCGCCACGGCACCCACAAACAACATGATCGAAGCAATGGGCAGCACCCACACGGGCCAGCCAAATTGCTTCACCACCATCACCAGAACGATATTCAGGAACGCCAGCGGCACCAGTCCTTGCCAGGTCAGCGACATCAGTTGATCAAAACGGAACCGAGGCAACGTCCAGCGAATCCACATAATAAAGAACACGACGGCTGCCACTTTCGCCAGCAGCACCGCCACCTTGATTGCCCAGGCCCCAGTGTAGACGCTCCCCGCCCCGGCAATCCCAGGAAAATGCCAGCCCCCCAAGAATAGCGCCGAAAACAGGAAACTCACTGTAATCATGTGCGTGTATTCGCCGAGAAAAAACATCGCAAATTTCATTGCGCTGTATTCCGTGTGGTAGCCGCCGACAAGCTCCTGCTCGGCCTCGGGCAGATCGAACGGCAAACGATTGGCCTCGGCCAGGGCGCTCACCAGGAAAATCATCGCCGCGAGTGGCTGCATCCAGACGTTCCAGCCAAACAGCGATTGCCAGCCTGCCAGCCCCTGATCCGCCTGGGATTGAATGATCCGCTCGAGATTGAGCGAACTCGACATGAGTACGACACCCAATATCGACGTACCCAGCGGAATCTCGTAACTGATCACTTGAGCGCTCGAACGCAGTGCGCCGAGCAGGCTGTATTTATTATTCGAAGCCCAACCGCCCAGGATGAAACTGTAAACCGCCAGACTGCCCACCGCGAAAACAAAGACGATCCCGACGTCGATTCCTGGTGCAATGACAAACTGAACTTCCTTGGGATCAGACGACGTAGGCCCAAACGGCACGACTGCGAAGGCGAGCAGTGTCGTCAGCATCGCAATGCACGGCGCGAGAATAAATAGAAACCGATCGACGTGCCGCGGGATAACGTCTTCCTTGAGGATGAACTTCAGGCCATCCGCGACTGACTGCAGCAAGCCCCACGGACCAACGCGATTTGGCCCCATGCGATCCTGCATGTAGGCCGACAACTTGCGTTCGACGTAGATCAAATACGCGCACGCGCCGAGAATCGCCCCGATTACCAAGGCAATTTTCACCAGCCACACCAGCAGCAATGTCAACGTCATCGGGCGGCAACCTCCTGCGACGCAACCGACGCATCCAGCCGGACACCCTGGTCGCCCAAGTCGCCGGCCGCGAACGCCGCGAAGTGGGGAATCTCGCGGGCCATCTCTTGCCGCAACAGGCGGGCGTTAAACAGACCGGTGTGGCCTGCCAGTTCCATGAAGATTCGCGCGTCGGTATAGCCCTCGGCCGGACAGCGGATCGAACGCTTGATCATCTGCGCCAGGCCCGCGTGATTGACGAACGTACCATCCTTCTCGGCAAAGGAGGCGCCGGGCAGCACGACCTGGGCGGCGTCCGACAGGTCCGACTTCAACAGACCCTGCACGACGAGAAACGGCACGCGTGCCAATGCGGTTATCTGATCGCCGTTCAACCAGCCTCCAGGCCCCGGATGAACGACCTGAGCCGCGTGGAGCTTGCCGGCGCGGGCGTCGTCGAACAGCGCGCCGATCTCCACCTCCGCCTGTTGGAAGTGCTTCAAGACCGCTTCGACGCCGCGGCGGTTCGGGCACTTCTCGGCGCGAATGACAAACCGCGGTGGCTGCACCGGCTCGCCGCGCCAATCCTTCGGATAGAGATCGTCCTCGCCGACAATCGGAATCGGTCCGAGCGCCAGTCGCACCGCGGGCGACAAACTTCTCAGCCAACTCGCCAACAAATAGGCGTCTTCGCAAGTCATCCACGGCGAAAAGATGGCCGCGACTCCGTTCGGATCCTCCTCGGTGTGCTGGGAAAACACCTGCCGCACGCGACCCAGGATGCGAGACCAATCGGGCGCAACCTCGCCGTTGCCGTTCGTCGACACGCTCTCGTTCTTGATCGCTGGCCGGGTCAATCGCTCCGCGGCGTGAACGTACTTGAATCCGAACCGCCCTTCGTCGCACATGAAATGGCCTTGCGCCTGGGGATTTGATCGTGGTCGCAGGCGGTAGACGTGTTCCTCGTTTTGATCCACGGTAATGCTGCAGCCCGTGCTGCAGTTGGGGCACACGCTTTCACGCGTCTTGAGCCACCACACACGCTGCTTGTAGAGAAAATCCTTGCTGCACAGCGCGCCAACCGGACATAGGTCAACCACATTGCCGGCCAGCTTGTTGTTGCATGGCTGGCCTGGGTAGATGTCGATCTCGGCGAGTGCGCCTCGGTTTATCACCTGCAGCTCGCTGGTGCCGCTTAGCTCGCGAGTAAACCGCACGCAGCGAGTACACATCACGCAGCGATCGGTGAACAGCGTGATCTGATCGCCAATCGAGGGCTTGTCGGCCCGAAGAATCTTCGGCTCCTCCATGCGGCTTGCCGACCGGCCAAACCGGTAGCTGTAATCCTGCAGGAAACATTCGCCCGCCTGGTCACAGGTGGGGCAATCGAGCGGATGGTTTAGCAGCAGGTATTCCAGGTTCGTCGCCTGGGCCTGCTTGACCTTCGTGCTGTCGGTCACGACAACCGTGCCATGTTTGGCCGGCATCTGGCAGGCCGGCGCGAGTTTTGGCTGCATGGAAACCGAGCCGTCCGGCTTCTTCTCGCCCAACTCCACCAGGCACATCCGGCAACTGGCTACCACCGAGAGCGCGGGATGCCAGCAGTAGTGCGGAATCTCGACGCCGATCCGCTTCGCGGCTTGAATCACATTCAACCGCTCGTTGTCGCCGATTTCGACGTCTTGTCCATTGATGGTCACAATCGCCATGCAACAATTCCTCTTACGCTACCTGGCATGGTTATCCGGCCCTTAGTGAGCAGCCACCAGTTCTCCGATCGGATCCGCGCTCGTTTGCTGCTTGCGGATGTACTCTTCAAACTCCGCGCGATACTTCGTGATCGCGTTCTTGATCGGCCAGGCCGCCCCGTCGGCCAGGCCGCAGATCGTGGTACCGGGCGTAATGCCGAGCGAGTTGCCAATTTCCAGCAGCAGGTCAAGATCCTCCAACCGGCCGCGACCGCTGCGAATGCGGTGCAGGATTTTCATGGCCCAGGTCGTCCCTTCACGGCAGGGCGTACACTGCCCGCACGATTCATGGGCAAAGAACCGGCAACTGTTGTAGAGCACGTCGACCATGCTCGTGTGATCGTCAATGACCACGGCCGCGGCGGTGCCCAGGCCCAGGCAGCCTACTTTGTTCAGCGAGCTGAAGTCCATCGCCGTATCCAACTCCGCTTCGGTTAAGAAGCCAGTGCTCATGCCGCCGGGAATCACCGCCTTGGCCCGGCGACCCTTCCACACGCC
>JAKEGR010000272.1 GCA_022615465.1 Planctomycetota bacterium
CCGCTATCATCGTCGGGGGCGAGTCGTGCGAGACTACGCCACGGATTAAGACACTTGGTTCCCAGCTTGCAGGAAGGGGCCGCTACTTATGGCCACACCGCGGCGCATTAAGATCAGTGTATCCGGCCAGGTCACTGTTGTGACCTGTAGCGACTCCAAGATCATTGACGAAATCGAGATCCAGGAATTCGGTCAGGAACTGTATGATCTCGTCGAGCGAGACGGCCGAAAGAAAATTGTCCTCAACTTCTCGAATGTCGAGTTTTTGTCGAGTGCCGCACTGGGAAAGCTGATCGGCTTTGAAAAACGGGTGAAACAGCATCAGGCCACCCTGGTTTTGTCTAATATCCGTCCAGAAATCTACGAGGTTTTTGCCATTACAAAACTGACGAAGCTATTCACCATTAAAGACAGTGAGGCCGATGCGTTGGCGGTGATTTAGACCGCTGGCGATCCTGGTTGAGGTCGTTGGAGCATTGTTCTTGACCGAATGGCTTCTGTGTTCCGCTCGAAATGGGACGCGATTGGCGGAGTTGGCCGCATGTCGGAGCATCTCTGGAGTTGGACCAAGCGGACCAGCTTGCCCAGTCGCGCGGGTGCGCATTTGGCGTACTTACGGGAGATTCTTGGCAAGCTGGAAGAACTCGGCTGGGAAGGACACGACCTGTTTGGTATCGAAATGGCCCTGGAAGAATCGCTGTCGAACGCGATTCGACATGGCAATCGGTACGACGAAAGCAAACACGTTTTGATCGACTGCAAGGCGAGCACGCAGCGTTTTTGGATTCGTATCGAGGATGAAGGGCCTGGGTTTCGTCTGGAGGGCGTGCCGGATTGCACGGCTAACGAGAATCTAGAGCGGCCAGGAGGACGTGGGATTGCGCTCATCACAGCCTTCATGACTCACGTTGAATTCAATCAGTGTGGAAATTGCGTGACGATGGAAAAATTCCGCTCGCTACCGGACCAGGCGTGAGCGTCGCACCAAGAACACAATCAACTGGCTGCCTCCCTCGCCAGCCAATCCCTTGGTTTTCCGACGCTTTTCTTCACCACGGAACTGGCCGAAAAGTGCGGTAATCCGCAGTTTCCCGTCATGCAACCTCAGCGGCTCGCGGCGAGGTTTGTTCATCCCGGCCTCCTGATGAACCGTGGAAAATAGGCAACTTCTACCTGCCGTATTCTGGAGCATGTTCGAAACCGGGAAATGCCTGGCAAAATACTGTACTAATGAACACGTTGTCGGTATAATGAGGATGTACCGCGATGGTCCCTTGAGACAATCCGTATGGTTGCACGTCCTACCGAATCGATCGCGATTTCCAATACTGAAATGGCAGAGTTGCTGGACGAGGTCGCGGAGCGGCTTCACCGGCAGGCGGCCAATCCGTTCCGTGTCGCTGCTTATCGCAGAGCGGCCGGGACGGTACGTGATTGGCGGGAACCGCTCTTTACCGTTTTCTGCCGCGAGGGACTGACGGGACTCGAAGAACTGCCTGGGATTGGTTCGTCGATTGCCCGCAAGATCAGCCAGATGCTCCACACGGGCCGGCTGCATTCCTTGGAGAGCTTGCGACAGAAGCAGGCTGCCGGCGACGCGTTAACAACTTTGCCAACAGTCGGACCACGTCTTGCCGACAGGATCCGGACATCGCTGGGTACGAACACGTTGGAAGAGGTGTACGCCGCGGCTTACGATGGTCGCCTAAGGCGCGTCGCTGGCATAGGACGCAAACGGGTGCAGGCAATTCGGGAAAGCCTCGCCTTGCGGCTGAATCGTCCGCGACGACCCCAGCCGCAGATTGTGCGAACGACAAATCCTCCGGTCGAGGAGCTGCTCGAAATCGATCGCATCTACCGCGAGCGAGCGGCCAGAGGCCAGTTGGTGACAGTGGCTCCCCGTCGATTCAACCCAACCGGGGAAGCCTGGCTGCCTATTCTGAGGGTCAAGCGGCACGGTCGGCGTTACTGTGCCTACTATGCGAATACGGCCCGCAGCCATCAATTGGACCACCTGTACGATTGGGTCGTGGTCTTTTGTCTCGATAAGGAATCGTTTGGCAGGTGGACAGTTCTGACCTCGACGTACGGCACGCTGCGCGGGCGGCGAATTGTCCGGGGGCAGGAGGCCGAATGTAAACAATACTACGGCAGGGCTGCACCGGTGCAGTTATCACTCCTGCCTTTGAGCCAAGTGATCTCATAGGATCTGAAAAGAACCTGTGGCTTTCGTCGCATTTGCAGCGCACCGAGCCTTTCCTTGCGTTACCGCAACGTGCGGGAATTGCGCTCACCATATCGTGGCAGCGGACTGTAATTCATGCTGCTGGCCGGCACCAAGCTGTTCGGCTTGCCTCCCTGATCAGGTACTGGATAAGGTGCCGTGGCCCCTGGGGAGGCCGTGGAAGGGTAGGGCGGATAGGCGGTGGGAGCGACACCATTAGCTGCAGGCGATGCGATCGGGCGTCCTGGAATCGGCATCGCGACCGGTGTACCGCCCAGATCATGTTGCGGATAGCCCTGGAAGGAAGGCAATGAAAAAAGCTGCTGGCGGTCGCCGGCGAGTTGATTGATTTGCACGCTGCCGAGGTCAATCGTCATTGCCAGATTGGCCGACGGCAACCGGAGCGAAATGCGGTCTGGCAGCGAGACTTGCTCGACAGGATAGTACCGGTGCGACTCAGCCACGGCGCTGGCCAGCAGGGTCGTGCCGGTCTGGTCATAGACGTGCTGTTCGACGACCCAGGCCCGGCGGGCGTCGATCACCGTCACCCGCTGGAGCGTGCCCGCGGCCGACGGCATATGCGACCGCAATTCGACGGTTCCATCGCCGCGAGGCAACGGTCCGTCAAAGACCTGGGTCGGGTTTAGTTCCACCATACCCAACGCGGCCAGCAACCAGGCTGGCTCAACCGGCATCATTTGACGAATCGCGCTATTGGCGAACTGATCATGCCGGCAGGAATACACGGCAGGCGGCTGATTGCGCCGCGCCCACATCCAAAACAGTTCCTCGTTGCTCCCAAGATCGATCTCCTGGCCGGTAATCGACGTACCGGCTGTCAGGCGAAATCGCCCCGGCCGCTCTGCCGCGATGTTGCCATTCAGGAGCGGCAGCCCAAATACATCGGGAATCGTGATCGTCGCGCCAGTGACACTAAGCGATTGAACTTTCGCGCTGTTCTGGTTGACGGCCGCGACGATTTGTTCGCGAGACGCCCCTTCGGCGAGCACCTCTGGAGCGATCGGTCCCGAAGTGCCAAACGGATTTGTGACCAGCGACCGTTGGCAAGTTGCCCCCGAAGCGGATAACACGACCAGCAGGAACAAAAGCCGTGCCAGCGCCCCCAACGGGACCAGTCGATGATGGCGCAACTCGCTCCTCATGCCTTACTCCTCAATCAGTCGGCACCCGCGGTCAGGAGTCCGCTCAATTGCTGCTGTATCACTTCGATTCGTGTTTCACTTGGCATCACAACCGGCACTTCGTAGGTTGTTTCGCGTTTCGGACAATAGACAACCAGTGCATCCGCAAGGCTCGCTGGCCTTGTTTGCCCTGCTTTGCCACTGGAAAGGTCAATCGGCACGTCGAGCCGTAGCACGCGACGACGCACAAGCAGCAGCGTTAGCACGTACCACATATCTTGTTGCTGGGGCTGCCGGGCCAATTGATCAAACAATTCGAGCAGCACCTCGTTCGGCGCGAGTTTGATTGTTTTCGCCGTCGGCTCGGGAATGCGTGACATCCACCAGGCAAACGCGGACACCGATGGACCATGCCAGGCTTCCCGGGAAAAATCCTGGCGAACCACTTCCGCACCATGCACTTCGAGCACTGAGAAACAGACCTCGCCCGGCCCTAACGGCCGGTCTGTCGCAGCACAACGCCGCGTCGAGCGCTGAACTTCGAAGTCGAGCAACATAAGACAGGAATGAGGCGAGGAGAGAAGCGAGTGGGAGCAATGACGTAACAGTTTGCCCAGCCTGCCGAGGCCGAAGCTGGCGGATCGTAGAGAAACAGCAGCCCCGGTACAAGAGAAGACAACACAACTCTTCAGCCAGCGATGCCAGCACCCATAAAACGTCTAGGATTAGCCCGCCGAGAAGAATCGGGCATCAGTCCCCTCGGGACCAATTGGCAGCCGAACTTTCCTTGCGCACTTCGGGCAATTGCCCTCGTAGGCGGTCTCATCGCGGTTGATATAGACCCGCGTGTACACGTCGCAACAGACAAAGTGAACTCCGACGAACCGCCGTTGGTCAACACGGCCAGCTTCACCGCGCCGATGTCTTGGCCCATCGCTGCTCAAATCCAGAAAGTCGCCTGGCACGTCAATAGTCAGCCAATGTGTTGAAGTCGGTTGGCCCCCGCTCTCCGCCCGACAATTTTACCCCAACTTGTCTGGAGACAGTTCACGGGGATCACTTGGGGCGTGTCAAGAGGAGTTGGCACAGAATTCTTTTCGCACTTGGAACGGGCGTAAGACAAGCGAGTACGTCCGACGCTGTTTTTCCTTTCAATCCAGTCAGCCCGTTGAAAAAGCCCTCATCACTTGGCCTTCCCAAATCACCAGAAACCGACTTCTTCAACGGGCTGGTAAGAACGGTTTATTGGGTCACTGGCGGCAAGATGCTGTGTCTCG
>JAKEGR010000273.1 GCA_022615465.1 Planctomycetota bacterium
GAGGGGATGGCACAGAACTTTCCGCGGTTTTACCGAGCGGCCGGCTTTTGCCGGTTGGCGCGCAGCCCATCGTGCCAGCTTGGGGCGACATTCGCGGCGTTCCAATCGTCCCAGGCCGCTTGCAGGGCAGCGGCTTGTTCCGGCTGCTGCTGGGACAGATCGTGCTGCTCGCCAATGTCGTCGGCGAGATTGTAAAGTTGCGCGCGGGTCGCTTTGTTCGCGGCGCCGTTCGCTTGAGAGACAGATCGCAGCAGCTTCCAGTCGCCTTGGCGAATCGCCATCTGCTGGCCGAGACGCCAGCAGAGCGCCTCGTGTGGCTGCTCCGGCGCATCCCCGCTGAGATAGGTCAGCAGGTCGACACCGTCCAATTTCCAGGCCGGATCGATCTGGACGCCCGCGGAGGCGAGCGCCGTCGGCAAAATATCGAGTTGGATGACGGGCTGGTCGTACACTTTGCCGGCCGGCAGGCGGGCTGGCCATTTCACAAAAAACGGCACGCGAATCCCCCCTTCGAACGTGGTCCGTTTGAAGCCGTGTAAAGGGGCGTTCTTCGACCCATTCACCGCTGGCCCGCCATTGTCGCTGATGAAAAAGACGAGCGTGTTGTTCTCCAATTCGGTTGCTTGCAATTTGGCAAGCACGGCCCCCACCGCGTCGTCCATGGCCGACATCATGGCAGCGTAAGCTTGCCGTTGTGGATCGGCAATCGCGGCAAATTGTTTCAGGCGGTCTTCGGGGGCTTGCAGCGGCATGTGGACCGCGTTGAAAGCCAAGTACAGGAAAAACGGCTGGTCGCGGTGTTGATCGATGAACGCAACCGCCTCGCGGCCGAAGGCGTCGGTCAAGTACTCGTTTTCTTCCACCCGCTGCTTGCCGCGAAGAATCGAGGCGCCCTGTCCGGGAAAGTAGGAATGGGCGCCGCCGAGAAACCCGAAGAATTCGTCGAAGCCGCGTTGCAGCGGATGAAACCGGGGCAACTCGCCGAGATGCCACTTGCCGACGAGGCCTGTCGCGTAGCCGGCATCCTTCAAGCGATTCGCCAAGGTGATTTCCGAAAGAGGGAGGCCGAGCTCGTTTCCATTTACCGCGGCGGGGTTGAACTCATGGCCAAACCGTGTCTGGTAACGGCCGGTCATCAGGCCTGCGCGTGTCGGAGAACAGTACGGTCCAGATACATAGCCGTTCGTGCAGCGCACGCCACCGTTGGCCAACGCATCGAGGTGCGGCGTGGGGATGTCGCGGCAGCCCTGGGTACCGACGTCGGCATAGCCCATGTCGTCGCCGACGATCACGACGATATTCGGCTGGCTCGGCTCGGCGGCGAGTGCAGTCGCCGCGCCGCACAGGATCACGCTACCGAGGAGGCACCAGGCCGGGAGAAAACATTTCACGCGCACTGGACGTGGAGAGGAAGTGATCGGTTGCATGGGGCCTCCTGATTGGTTACTAGCCTGGAATGAACTGATTGCGGAACAGCCACAATCCCGAGATCGCCAAGAGGATGAGCGTAAGCGACGCCGGTTCCGGCACGGAGACATGAGAGGACGAAGCTCCTGCCGAGCCGCTGCCGGCCATTTCGCCGAAGTGCAACTTCCAGACATCGAAGTCGCCGGCATCGACAGCATGGTTGCCGTCACCGTCGGCGAGAAGGCCCAGACCATTCTGGCCGAGGGTGTCGCGCCAGACGGAGTAGTCGGCCGCATCGACGAGACCGTCGCCCGTGTAATCGCCGGCAACTTGCGGAACCCACGCTTCATAAAACGCGATGCCGAAATTCTTGCCCAGATCGTGGTAATAATAAACATTTCGTTCCCAACTGAACTGGGTTTCAAGCGTTACGTCGACATCGGCGCCAAGCTCGTCCCTGGCATAGCCGGTGGTCGTATAAGCGCCTAGCCCCGACTGCCACTGCAACAGGTTTGGCTGCAATGCCTTCAACTGGACCCACCAATCGGTGTTGGCTTTCCCGCCGTTGATGTCGATATAACCGAAGTCCTCGGGAGGATGTTCTTCACCCGGGTCATAGACGCCATCGCCCGTGTAATCGGGTACGGTGGAATGGAAGTCGATAAAGGCGTCAAGCCCGCTGCCGGGCGTCGACGCGACGTCGGCGAGCATGGCTTCGCCCGATTCGCGGATGTCCTGGCAATTCCCGCTTCCGCAGCCGTAATCAGGATGAGGATTCGTCCATCGCGTGGCGTCCCAGAGACCGTTGGGATCGTGGTCCGGGTTTCTGACCGTGGTGCGATTCATGCCGGCGTAGCGCCCGGATGGATTCAGCACTGGGTAAGCGAAAAACTCGGCAACGTCGCGCAGCCGGGCCGCGCGGGGATCGTCGGAGATGATCCAATTCACAAGCCCTTCGAATGCGTGCGTACCCAGCGGCTCGCCCGCATGGAGGCCGGAGGTGATTCCGACCTTGCGTTTGGGGGTTGAAGGCGAATCGGTGGCCGGATTCGTCACACGATAACCGAACAGATCGAGCGCGGGCACCCCGCGTCCCAGGTCGTCGGTGCCGGCGGGCGACTGGCCAATCACGCCATTGGCGTCGGCGGAGACCGTCGGCGCGGCCCACGGCGAAGCGAGCACTGATTGCGTGTGGGCGACGGACTTGGCATAGGGGTAGGGAATCGCGTAGGCGACGTAGACCTCGTTCTGCGCAAAGGGCGTCGCGTTTGAAAACCTGAAGAGATCGGTGTTGGTCGATACCAATTGATTATTGTCGAAGAAGGACCAGTTCTGGTTGTCGTAGGAATAAACCATTTCATGGTCGCGAAGTTCGTGGGGGCCAGGGGCGGTGTCGCCCTTGAAATTTTGATAGATGGAAAAGGTCGGAGTCGCGTCCAGTACGCCTGTTGCTTTGAAATAGATCCACCGCCATTTGTTGTTGCCGTAATAGTTGTCGCGGCCGACGAGGTTAATCGTCGTGAGATTGCCGCTCCAAGATTTGAGCGCGCCGTGGTCGAAATTGGCATCGAGCGAGAGTTGGCCGAATGCCGAGGGCGTCATGCCGATGGAGAGCGTCCAGCAGGCGGCCGCCGCGAGAAACCAGTGGCGCAATTTGCCTCGACTCCGCGTGGCAATCAATGAGCGCGGGAGGTTGGATGCCATAATCATTGGTGGAATTATCGGCGGACGAATCGTCCGCCTGGAAAACAGGGAGTATTATTGGCTGCTCGTTTACTTTGACGAAGCCCCGATCATAAATCAAGAAGGCCTCGTGAAACCGCGACATGGCTGCCGCTAACTGCCCGTTGAAAAAGGAGACAGGCACGCTCGCGCGACCACGCGGCGGTCTAATAGAGCAGTGAACCGCGGAGACGCCGAGAGAAGTCAAAGGGTTTGGGTTTCCTCCGCGTCTGTTGGTGATGGATTCGTCCTGGCGGACGACCCGAACGTCAATACAAAAAAATGATGGGCCCACTGGGCCGAGGCTCAGGCGGCGCGCAGGACCGGCCATGAGGCCGATGGCAACGACGCGCGAACCAACCCACCCGTCCGGTGTGGA
>JAKEGR010000274.1 GCA_022615465.1 Planctomycetota bacterium
CAGGAGAAGTACGAGCTAATCGTTTCCGGCCTGCCTCTCAATAACTTCTCGGTGGACCTGGTCGTGGCGATCCTGGCAAAACTGGTCCGACTGCTAGCGCCGGGCGGAACGCTCAGTTTTTTCGAATACATGGCAATCCGCCGGCTGAAATCGCTGGTTAGCTCGAAGGCCGAACGCGAGCGGCTGCGCGGCATCGGCACGGCGATCGACAAGTTATTCTGCTCGGCAGAGGTATCGCACGATTGCGTGCTGGCCAACGTGCCACCGGCTTGGGTGCATCATGTGCGAATTGGCCAGTAGTCAGTGTTTTGGGATGGACTTGGCGTGTTCGGTTTGTGCCGGTCAATGCCGTTGGCAGCCTCTTGCCACATGGTCATGGTCGCTCCCCCAGCAACAGTCCCTGGTTTCTGCCCGCTCCATCATGGTCGGGGCAATCCGACACGCGCGCGTTCCAGGAGGCGAATCGCCAAGCTGGCGATGTCGTTGCGACTCCACCGTTGTACCGTGTTGTCGCCGGGTGGGTCGTCGTCAGTAATCAACGCCTCAATGGGATGTCCGCTCAATGCCAGAGGTGCCTCCACCCCTTTCCGCCAGACTTCAACCTTGACCCCTTTGTCATGCAGGCCACCTTCGATCAACATCAGGTCGCAATCTCGAAACAGCATGCCGAGGGAATCGTACCTGCTTTGCGAATCGGCAGGGGAAGCGTGAGGCAGAAACAGGGCATCCATCTCCGGTGACAAAATAGCGACGGCAGCCGCACCTGCCTTGCGATGACGAAAAGAATCCTTGCCTGGGGTATCCAACTCATGTCGGTGGTGAGTATGTTTCACGGTCCCAATTCGTATTCCTTGAGAACAGTAATGCTCCACTAACTGCTCAATCAGAGTTGTTTTTCCGCTGTTCTTGTGTCCCACGATGTGGATCCGAGGAGGGCAATCCACTGGCCAGCGGCGAACGTGATCCAACAGCGTATCCAGTGGAGGACTGGCTCCGGACTCACCACAATCCGGAGCCGACGTCAGATCCTTCAGCGACGTCTCCCGAAGTACGTTTTCGCGTAGGATCCGTATGACCTCCAGCCGTTGGTGCAATTTTCCCTGATGATAACCGCCAGGCTCCACCTGCTCAAAATTCGCCGAGGCCCCACTCGGATCGACCGCAGCAATGATGTCAAGAATGGTCAATTGGGCCGGTTCCGCGAGCAGAGATACGCCACCCCCGATACCTCGGTGGGTGGCCACGATATCCGATCGCTTGAGTGATTGAAGAACTTTCGCCAAGGATGCGGCCGGTATCTGAATCGCGTCCGCAATCTGGTCTGTCGTGAGCGGCTGGGGGGCCGACTCCGCCAGATGGACCAGCGCGCGTAAGGCGTATCGAATCTTTGACGGAAGCATCCAGGCAATCCCGAAAAAACTTTGAAAGCAGATATTGACATCCAATTTCCGGGCAATATACTCGCCTTGTAAAGCGGATGCAAGATTCCACTTTCGCTTTGCTTCCGGGATGACCCATGAAACGGAGTCGTAAGTTGTGTGTTATTCAGTAGTTGCGAATTGCTTGAAAGTTAATCGCCGGCAATTGCTCACGGCGGGAGCTGTCGTCGCGACCTGTCTGGCTGCCGGTCAGTCGGCCATTGCCCAGGAGACGCCCGACTACTTCCGCCAGAATTGCATAAGTTGCCACACGATCGGTGGCGGCCGATTGGTCGGTCCGGATTTGAAGAATGTCACGCAGCGGAAAGACCGTTCGTGGTTGGTCAATTTCGTTACAAATCCCAAAGGGGTTCTCGACAGCGGCGATCCCTATGCTCAGGAACTCTTCGAGAAGGCCAATCGCGTCCCGATGCCGCTGGCCCCGGGCATGACACGTGAGCGGGCCGAAAAACTGCTGGACCTGATCGAAGAAGAGTCGAAGCTCGAGGAGTCACAGTTCAAGGGCCTGCAGATTTCGAACGAGCCGTTCACGGCCGACGACGTGACGCGCGGGCGTAATATCTTCCTGGGCCTGACGCCACTCGAAAACCGGGGCACTTCCTGCATTTCTTGCCACAGCACGTATGACCTCAAGGCATTGGGGGGCGGCCTCCTTGGACCCGACCTGACGGATGTCTACAACCGCCTCAAGGGGCGCGCATCGCTGAGTAACTGGCTCAATGCCCCAGGAACGGAGACTATGCGGCCAACCTTCACGGGCCATCCGCTTAAACCGGAAGAGATTCACTCGTTGGTGGCCTATTTCGAAAGTGCTTCTAAGCATCAACCGGCCGACCCCGCGACGAACCGCGTGATGTTTCTGTTGCTGGGGTTGACCGGGGCAACCGTCCTGATGTTTGCCTTCGACGCGGTTTGGAAGTGGCGATTCCGCGGCGTCCGCGAACCGCTGGTAACATCCGGGAAAGCGAAAGGTGAGATATGAGCGTTTTGGACGCCATTGCTTGGATCAAGGATGAGTGCGATCCCCGCAAACGAAGCTGGGAAGAGTTCTATCGCAATCGCTGGCAATACGACAAGATCGTGCGGAGCACCCACGGTGTGAATTGCACGGGTGGCTGTACCTGGCAAATTCACGTCAAAGACGGCATCGTTACCTGGGAGATGCAGGGCCTGGATTATCCGTCGTTGGAATCGGGCATCCCGCCGTACGAGCCGCGAGGATGCCAGCGCGGCATCTCGTTCAGTTGGTACTTGTACAGCCCGCTACGCGTGAAGTACCCATACATCCGGGGTGCGCTGCTCGACCAGTGGAAAAAGGCCCGGGCGAACCACGACGACCCGGTCGACGCATGGAAGAGCCTTGTCGAGGACGAAAACTGCCGTAGCCGCTGGCAGCGCGCACGGGGCAAAGGGGGCCTGCGGCGGACCGACTGGGACACCGTGCTGGAGATCATTGCGGCGTCGCTAATCCACACGATCAAGACGAAAGGCCCGGACCGCATCGCTGGATTCTCGCCCATTCCCGCGATGTCGATGATCAGTTACGCGGCAGGCTCCCGGCTGATGCAACTTCTGGGGGGAATTTCGCTGTCGTTCTACGACTGGTACTGCGATTTGCCGACTGCATCGCCCGAAACCTGGGGCGAGCAGACCGACGTCGCCGAAAGCGCCGACTGGTACAACGCCAAGCTGCTCGCGGTGATGGGGGCGAATTTGAACATGACCCGCACGCCCGACGTGCATTTCGCCTGCGAAGCGCGGCACAACGGCTCGAAGATGTGGGTTTTTTCCCCTGACTTCAGCCAGGTTTCCAAGTATGCGGACGAGTGGGTCGCGGTCAACGCCGGACAAGACGGCGCGTGGTGGATGGCAGTCAACCATGTGCTTTTGACCGAGGCGCACCATGAACAGCCGGTCGACTCGTTCCTCCGATATACGAAGAAATTCACCGACGCTCCGTACCTGGTGGAACTCAAGACCGAAGGCGGAGTAACGCGTCCGGGACAACTGCTGCGAGCCGGTCGGCTGGGTGCCTACAAGGCCGAAGAAAACGGCGAATGGAAGTTCCTGATGTGGGACGACGCGGCCGACAAGCCGAAGATGCCAATGGGCGGCGTCGGGCATCGCTGGGGTCAGGCCAAGGGCAAATGGAACCTGCTGCTGAAAGAAGGGGTGGACGGCAGCGACATCGACCCGCGGCTAAGTTTCTTGAATGGCAACGACGGCGTTGTGCAAGTCGACTTCGACGATTTCGCCGGTGGCACTTCCCACACGCGCGGTGTGCCCACCAAAAAGGTCAAGACGGCAAGCGGCGAGAACGTGACGGTGACGACCGTATACGACTTGCTGATGGCGCAATATGGGGTAAATCGCGGTTTGGCCGGCGATTATCCAACCGATTACGACGACCAGGACAAGCCCTATACGCCGGCCTGGTCGGAGAAATACACGGGTATCAGCCGGAACGTGCTGATCCGATTCGCCCGCGAGTGGGCGCGGACGGCGGAACTGACAGGCGGCAAGTGTACGATCATCATCGGGGCGGGAATCAACCACTGGTATCACGCCAATTTGATGTATCGGGCTGGCATCCACGCGCTGATGTTCTGCGGCTGCGTGGGCAAGAACGGCGGCGGGTTGGCTCATTACGTCGGGCAGGAAAAGCTCGCGCCGATGGAATCGTGGTCGTCGATTGCGATGGCCAAAGACTGGTATCCGCCGTCACGGCTGCAAAACACGCCGAGCTGGCATTACGTCCATTCCGACCAGTGGCGGTATGAAAAGGATTTCACCGATTACCACACGGTGCCGAAAAACGGTTCGCGCGACACGACGGCCAAAGGCCACACGATGGACATGCAGGTGCGGGCCGTGCGGCAAGGCTGGCTGCCGTTCTACCCCCAGTTCCCCGAGAACCCGCTCGACGTGGTGAAGCAGGCTCGCGCGGCAGGCGCACAGTCTGAAGCCGATATCGCTGCCTATGTGGCCAGACGACTCCAGGATAAACAGCTCCAATTCTCCGTTGAAGATCCCGATGCGCCGGAAAACTGGCCACGGGTGTGGTTCATTTGGCGCGGCAACGCGCTGATGTCCAGCGCCAAGGGCCACGAGTATTTCCTGCGGCACTATCTGGGAACCCACGACAACATCGTGGCCGAGGATTTGGCCGCCGATTCGATCCACGAAGTGACGTGGCGCGAAAAGGCTCCGCAAGGCAAGATGGACCTGATCGTCGATCTGAACTTCCGCATGGACACATCGGCGCTGTACTCGGACATCATCCTGCCTGCAGCGACGTGGTACGAAAAAGCGGATCTCAACTCCACGGACATGCACAGCTTCATCCATCCGCTGTCGCCCGCCGTACCACCATGTTGGGAATCAAAGAGCGATTGGCAGATTTTCCAAGCGGTGGCCAAGCGATTTTCGCAGCTCGCGGCCAAGCATTTTCCTGAACCGGTCGAAGACATCGTTGCCGCGCCGCTGGCTCATGATTCGCCGGCCGAAATCGCCCAACCCGACTTAAAGCAGTGGATCACCGGCGAAATCGATGCGATCCCCGGCAAGACGATGCCCGCATTCAAGGTCGTCAAGCGGGATTACGCAAATCTCCATCGCCAGTTCGTTTCCTACGGGCCGATGGTGGCCAAGAGCGGATTGAGCGCGCACGGCACTTCGTATCGCGTCGATGACGTCTATGAAGAAGCATTGCGAACTCGCCGGACCGAATCGTGGGGAGGAGAGACGTACCCTTCGCTGGCCCGCGATGTCGACGTCTGTAATATCATCTTGGCTTTTGCCACAGTGACCAACGGCGAGTTGGCGTACCGTTCGTATAAGAACATGGAAGAAAAGACCGGCGTGCCGCTGGTGCATTTGGCGGAAAACAATCGTGGCGTCCGCGTCGATTTCCAGGGCATCCAATGCCAGCCGAAGCGGTTCATCAATAGCCCGATGTGGTCGGGTTTGATCGAGAACGGACGAGCATACAACCCGTTCACCTACAATGTCGAGGCCGATGTGCCCTGGCGAACGCTGACTGGCCGGCAGCATTTTTATCTGGATCATCCGATCTATCTCGACTTCGGGGAGCATCTGCCGACGTATAAGCCGAAGCCGCTGCCGGCCCAGTATGCCGACTTGAAATTCACTGAAAACGTGAATCAGGCGCTGATGCTCAATTACCTGACGCCGCACGGAAAGTGGCACATCCACTCCACGTATGGCGACAATCAGCGGATGTCCACGCTGTCGCGGGGCGTTGAGCCGTTGTGGGTCAGCGAAAAAGACGCCGAGTCGCTGGGAATCGACGACAACGATTGGGTCGAGATATTCAATGACCACGGGGTGGTGGTGACGCGGGCGGTGGTGAGCCGGCGGATTCCGCCAGGGATTTGCTTGCAATATCACTCGCCTGAGCGGACGTATAGCGTGCCTCGATCGCCGTTGCGCGGGAAGCGTCGCGCGGGCGGACACAACAGCCTGGTCCGAGCCAGGCTGAAGCCGAATTTCATGATCGGTGGATACGGCCAGTTTACTTACCACTTCAACTATTGGGGGCCGATCGGCTGCAACCGCGACACACATATTCTGGTCCGCAAATGCCCGGAAGTGCAGTTTTGAGAAAGCAGAAACCATGAACGTTCGCTCGCAAATTGCGATGGTCTTCCATCTGGACAAGTGCATTGGTTGCCACACGTGCAGCATTGCCTGCAAGAACGTGTGGACCGACCGCAAGGGCACGGAATACATGTGGTGGAACAACGTGGAGACCAAGCCTGGCACCGGTTATCCGACGAAGTGGGAAGACCAGGATAAATACAAGGGAGGCTGGGAGAAGAAAAACGGTCAGCTTGAAATCCGTTCGACCGGCAAAGCTAAAATTGTTCCAAACATTTTCCATAACCCGTACATGCCCAGCATGGACGATTATTATGAGCCGTGGACCTATGACTATCAGCATTTGTTCAATGCTCCGGAGGGCGACGACCAGCCAACCGCCGTGCCTGTGTCCATGGTCACCGGCAAGGAGATGAACATCGAAGCCGGGCCAAATTGGGATGATGACTTGGGCGGCTCTCCGTTGTATGCCGCGAACGATCCGAACCTGGCAGGCTTGACGGAACAACAGCGGCTGCAACTTGCAAGTGTCGAACAACTCGTGTTCTTCTACCTGCCGCGGATCTGCAATCACTGCCTCAATCCGTGCTGTGTGGCGGCCTGTCCGTCGGGCGCATTGTACAAACGGGGCGAAGACGGCATCGTGCTGATCGACCAGCAGAAGTGCCGGGCGTGGCGATCCTGCGTGGCGGCGTGCCCCTAC
>JAKEGR010000275.1 GCA_022615465.1 Planctomycetota bacterium
GAGATAATGCCCCGACGAATATTCCAGATACGCCAGCTCATCCTCGGTAAGCGGGCGGATTTTCTTAGCCGGCTGACCCAGCCACAAGAAGCCACCCTCCAGCACCTTGCCGGGCGAAACTACACTGCCGGCGGCGACCATGGCCCGCGATTGTACGACGGCGCCATCCAAGATAATCGAGCCCATTCCAACCAAGACGAAATCCTCGATGGTGCAGGCGTGCAGCACCGCGTTGTGGCCGACGGTCACGTCATTGCCGATGGTCAAGGCATAGCCGCCGGCATTGAAACGATTGTCCTGAGTCACATGAAGAACGGAGCCGTCCTGGACATTGGTGCGGGCGCCGATGCGAATGCGCTGTACGTCGCCCCGGGCCACGACGAACGGCCACAGCGATGCATCATCACCGATTGTTACGTCGCCGATGACCACGGCCATGTCGTCAATGTAGACATTAGCGCCCAGCTTCGGTGAAATTCCTTGAAAAGAGCGTACTGGCATGGTCGATTCCTCGCGTTTTCTTCGCGGAAATCTACCACAGCTTCGCTGCTGGGTGGGAGGACATGTCGTGGGAGCGGTTTCCTACCGCGATTCGTTGTCCGGATCTTCATTGGCGCCAATTCCTATCGCGGAATAATCCGCTCCGACAAGGTGCATTGAAGTTGGGTCCTTGTGGGAGCGGTTTCCTACCGCGATTCTTCGCCTGATTCGGTTCCACTCCGGATTGAAGTGCCGGTAAGGCGTCGGGGTCAAACCGACAAGTACCGGCTGATCTTCTGCGTATCGACATTTTCGCGCAAGTTCTCGTGTATGATGCGGCCGCGATCGATGACCAGAATGCGGTCGGCGATCGCCATGGTGAAACTGAGAACTTGCTCCGATACCACAATGGTGATGTTGCGCAGCTTGCGAATCTGATTGAGGACGTTGGCGATGTCCTTGATGATAGACGGCTGGATCCCCTCCGTGGGTTCGTCGAGCAGCAGCACTTTCGGATCGGACACCAAGGCGCGGGCGATGGCGAGTTGCTGTTGCTGACCCCCGGATAAGTTGCCGCCTTTGCGGTGGCGCATGTCATGCAGCACGGGAAACAGATCGTAAATCTCCATAGGGACGGTTTTGTGCTTGGACGTCTCCAAGCCGGTTTCGATGTTTTCCTTCACGGTCATGTTGGGGAAGATCATGCGGCCTTGCGGTACGTACGCCAGGCCGTTTGTCACACGTTGGTGGCTTGGCATGCCGCTGATCTGTTTGTTGTCCACCGCGACCGAGCCGCCGCCGTTGGGCAGAATGCCCATCATGGCCTTGAATAGGGTGGTCTTGCCCATGCCGTTGCGACCCATGATGGCCAGGGTTTCGTTGGGTTTGGCTTCGAAGTTGATGCCATGAATCACTTCGCTTTGGCCGTAGGAGACGGTGAGATTGTTGACGTTGAGCATGGGAGAGTCCTCGCTATTATCAATGACCAAGATAGACCTCGACGACCTTGGGGTCGCTTTGCACTTTCTCCATCCGGCCTTCGGCAAGAATCTTGCCTTGGTGAAGCACGGTGACGCGGTGCGCGATGCGCTGCACGAACTCCATATCGTGCTCGATGACGATGACCGAGCGGCCTTTGCAGATCCGCTTGAGCAGTTCCGCCGTTTGCTCTCTCTCCTTCACGCTCATACCGGCCACCGGTTCATCAAGCATCAAGAGTTCGGGGTCTTGGATCAGCAGCATGCCTATTTCCAGCCATTGCTTTTGGCCGTGACTGAGCAGCCCGGCTTCGCTGTGCAGCAAGTCCTTGAGGAAAATCTGTTCCGCCACTTCCTCGACCCGTTGAATCACGTCCGGCGTTCGCCGGAATCCGAGGCAGCCGAGCACGCCGCGTCCGCGTGGGAAAGAGACTTCCAAGTTCTCGAACACGGTGAGGTTTTCATAGATCGACGGCGTTTGAAACTTCCGTCCCACGCCGGCCCGCACGATGTTGTGCTCGGCGAGTTTGGTCAATTCCTTGTTCATGAATTTGATGCTGCCGCTGGTGGCCTTGGTCTTGCCGCAGATCAGGTCGAGCAGCGTGGTTTTGCCGGCGCCGTTAGGGCCGATGACGACTCGCAGTTCATCCTTTTCGACATAGAAGTTGAGACCGTCCACCGCCTTGAAGCCGTCGAAAGAGACGGTGAGGTCCTCCACGGCGAGGGCTACTGAGGTGTTTGTATCCATTGCAATGTCCTCTTGGGGGCTGCGGCTCAAGCCGGTTGTTTGTGCTTAAGGTCGTCCCGCTGGGGGCGGATCTGCCCCAACCACGTTGCGATGGCTTGTAGCTTGGCCTGCATCAACACGCGGTCCAAAAACGCCGGTTTCTGAAATGTTCTTTTGTCAAGGAAGCCGCTGCCCATGTTCTTTATGCCCGCAACGAACCGCTTAGCGTACTTGTCATACAGTCCGGCCAATCCGTTGGGAAACAACATGACCACGGCGATGAATAGCCCCCCCATCAAGAACAGCCACAACTCGGGAAAGCTTTCGGAAAAGGTCGTCTTGCCCCAGTTGACCAACAGCGTTCCGTAGACTGCGCCAATGAGAGATAAGCGCCCGCCGACGGCAGCGAAAATGACCATCTCGATGGATGGCACGATGCCGACGAAGGAAGGTGACATGAAGCCGACTTGCAGGGTAAACATCGCGCCGCCGATGGCCGAAAAGCCAGCTGCCACGCAGAAGATGA
>JAKEGR010000276.1 GCA_022615465.1 Planctomycetota bacterium
GATTCACCCCGTCTGGAGCGTTGTTCATGGCTATCAAGGAAATTAGCGAGCCAATTCAAATGCAAAACGGACGCATGTCCGTGCCGAACCAGCCCATCATTCCGTTTATCGAAGGCGACGGGACCGGGCCGGACATTTGGCGGGCGAGCCGGCGGGTGTTTGATGCGGCGGTCGAGAAGGCATACGGCGGCTCGCGGCGGATCGCATGGCGTGAAGTCATGGCGGGGCAAAAGGCCTTTGACCAATCGGGCAACTGGCTTCCCGACGAAACGCTTGAGGCCTTCCGCGAACTGCTTGTCGGCATCAAGGGTCCCCTCACCACGCCAGTCGGCGGCGGCATTCGGTCGTTGAACGTCGCTCTGCGGCAGATACTCGACTTATATGTCTGCCTGCGGCCGGTTCGCTTCTTCCAGGGCGTGCCCAGCCCTGTTTGCCACCCCGAGTTGGTCGATATGGTCATCTTCCGCGAGAACACGGAAGACATTTATGCCGGCATTGAGTATGCCGGCGGCTCGGCAGAATCGGAAAAGGTGCTCAATTTCCTCGCCGCTAATTTTCCGAAGGAGTCAGGAAAAATCCGCTTCGGCACGAATGAGAAAAACGATTCGTGGCTGACGCTTCTTGAGGAGATTGGTGCTCCCGCGCGCGACATGCCGGTGGAAGTGGGCATCGGTTTCAAGCCGGTGAGTTACCTGGGTACCGAGCGGCTGATGCACAGCGCGATCCGCTATGCGATCCAAAACCAGCGGAAGAGCGTGACTCTTGTGCATAAGGGCAACATTATGAAATTCACCGAGGGGGCTTTCCGCGACTGGGGCTATCGGGTTGCCCGGCAGTTTTATGGGGCCGAGGTAATTGACGGCGGGCCGTGGTGCCGAATTCCGGAGGGCAAGCCGGGTGCCGGCCTTGTCATCAAAGACGTGATTGCCGACGCGTTTCTCCAACAAATCCTCACCCGGCCGGCCGAATACGATGTCATCGCCACGATGAACCTCAACGGCGACTATATTTCCGACGCGCTGGCGGCATGTGTCGGCGGCATCGGTATCGCGCCCGGCGCGAATATCAATTACGTGACCGGCCACGCCATCTTCGAGGCAACGCACGGCACCGCGCCCAAGTACGCCGGTCAGGATAAGGTGAATCCAGGCTCCGTGATTCTCTCTGGCGAAATGATGCTCCGTTACCTGGGCTGGAACGAAGCGGCCGACCTCATCATTTGCGGCATGGAAGGTGCCATCACGGCGCGAACCGTCACCTACGACTTCGCCCGCATGATGCCCGGCGCTCGCGAAGTAAAGTGCAGCGAATTTGGCGCGGCGGTGGTGAAGCACATGGGGTAGCGGCCGTAGCAGGCTTTCTGCACGGCGGCTCCGAACGTATAATGCCGTTATGGCAACCACAACGGTCTCCCAATATCCCAATCGTCTCGAACTCAACCGGCTGCTCCTGTCGCCAACGCCCGATGGCCGGGTGCGATTTTCGCGTGAAGCCTATCACCGCTTGGCGGACGTAGGCGTGTTCAATAGCGACAGCCGGGTCGAACTGGTCGACGGAGAAATTTTCATGATGTCGCCGATTGGCCCGCCGCAGGGTGGGTTGACAAGTCGGCTAATGAGCTTTTTTGTCAAGCAATTGCCAGAATCGCTCGATTGCCGCATCCAGTTGCCGATCGTTGCCGGCGAGCACTCCGAGCCGGAGCCGGACGTCGCGATTGTGCTGCACCGTGAGGATGACTACCAGCATGAGCACCCGTCGCCGAATGATGTCGTCCTGATCATTGAAGTTGCTCAATCGTCGCTCGATTACGACTTAGGCCAAAAGTTGCGATTGTATTCGGAATCCGGCATTTCCGAGTACTGGGTAGTCGACGTCGACCACCGCGTCGTGCTCGTTCATCGAGAGCCAGCCGGATTCCAGTATCGAAGTGTTGAGCGGGTGGTTGGAGGTGGCACGATTGCCCCGTTGGCCGCGCCTGATTGTCGGCTCGACGTCGGCTGGTTGTTCCGCGAATGATGAGCGGTTGGCCCTCCTGAAGCTTGCGATCTAGTTCTCTCAATGACCGACGACGACCGCAACTGCCGCTCTGATTCGCACGCCTCGCAAGGCCCCGCATCCGCCAGGCCTCGCGACATTGAATCATCGGCCGCCGGCGTATCCGCGTCCGGGACCGCCAAGCCGAATCATGGCGATCAGACCGTGATCTCGACGTCGCCGCCGATGGAGCGGCAGTCGTTGGGACGCGGGTTGAAGCCACATGAACTTGGCCGCCTACTCGAAGGTCATCAACTCGATCATGTACGGCTGGAACAGTTTGTTGGTGGTGGTGGGATGGGCGCGGTGTTCCGTGCCTGGGATACGGATTTGCACCGCACGGTTGCCGTGAAGGTGTTGTCGACGCATCAAGCCGGCGATGCGGAATCGGCGCGTCGTTTCCAGTTCGAGGCCCGCTCGGCTGCCAGGCTGGATCATCCGAACATCGCGCGGGTGCATTATGTTGGTGAAGACAATGGCCTGCGCTATATCGTGTTCGAATTCATCGAGGGCACGAATGTGCGCGATCTGGTGTTGGCTCAAGGTGCCTTGCCGGTTGCCGAGGCGTTGGTTTACACACTGCAGATTGCGAACGCTCTATCCCACGCCTGGCAGCGCGACGTGGTGCATCGCGACATCAAGCCATCGAACATTCTCGTCACACCAGACGGTCTGGCAAAGCTCGTCGACATGGGCCTTGCGCGGCTGGAGCATGTTGAGCAGGCCGCGCCGGATCACACGGCGACGGGCGTGACGCTTGGTACGTTCGATTATATTTCGCCCGAACAAGCCCGCGACCCGCGTAGCGCCGACACGCGGAGTGACATTTATTCGCTTGGCTGCACGTTGTTCTTCATGCTGACGGGGCAGCCGCCGTTTCCGGGCGGAACCATGTTGCAGAAGCTGCTGCAGCACCAGGGAGACGATCCACCCGTTTTGCGGCAGCTTCGGGCCGATACGCCGGATTCGGTGGCGAGTGTCGTCAAAAAAATGTTGGCGAAGCGCCCGGAAGAACGATTCCAACTCCCCGATGAACTGAGCGAGGCCCTCGTCGCTTGCATGGCGCAACTCGGCATCGCCACGCCGCAGCCGCAAGCCATGTTGCTGCCTTATGGATCGGCTCGGACTTGGGGACAGACCGGTTGGCGCCGGCATGCGCCTTGGCTCGTGCCGGCTGTCCTTTTGTTGCTAAGCGTCCTGGCTTTGGAGTTGTGGTTGAATCAAGGTCAGGAACAACCCGCGTTTCCCGATTTGCGGATTTCGGGTTCCTCCGCTCCGGCACCCAACACACTCAAGGAACCAGCAGGAAGTCGCAGGCAGTGAGCATCGCGCGACGTGCCATGAAAGTCCAACAGACTGTTCAGGTCGGCTCTCCACGGCGATTCCTCACAAATCAAACCCTTGCCCACTCACACATCACGGATGATTCTCCATGTCCACTCGGTATCTCACGTCCCCCGTTCTCTCCGCGGAAATTCCACGGGGCATCCCGTATATCGTTGGCAACGAAGCGGCCGAACGATTCAGCTTCTACGGCATGAAGACCATTCTGGCGATCTTCATGACCAGATTCCTGCTGAACAGTACCGGGCAACCAGACTTTATGTCCGAGGCAGAGGCGAAAGAGTGGATTCACTATTTTGTATTTGCCGTCTACGCCACGCCGTTGCTGGGAGCGATTCTGTCCGATTGGCTGCTCGGCAAATATCGCACAATTATTTCACTGTCGTTGGTGTATTGCGCGGGGCATGCCGTGCTAGCGCTCATCGGGTCTTCCTTGGCAGAGCAGATTGCTCCCCGTTGGTTGCTGTTCTTCGGCCTGGCGCTGATTGCCGTGGGATCGGGGGGGATCAAACCGTGCGTCTCGGCTCATGTGGGCGATCAATTTGGCGCCTTGAATCAGCATTTGCTCTCAAAGATATATGGCTGGTTTTATTTCGCGATCAATTTGGGATCGACGATTTCAACATTGCTGACCCCGGTGCTGCTCGATCGAGTTGGGCCCGATTGGGCGTTTGGTGTTCCGGGCATTCTCATGGGCGTGGCGACGTTTGTGTTCTGGCTGGGTCGACACAAATTTGTGCATGTGCCTCCGGCTGGAGCCAGCTTTTTCCGGGAAACCTTTAGCCGGGAGGGCATCCAGGTCCTGCTCAATCTGATCCCGATTTATCTTTGTGTCACGATATTCTGGTCCTTGTTCGACCAGACCGCGTCTGCTTGGGTGCTGCAAGCCGAGCATATGAATCGGACCATTATCGATACCTCGGTTGCCGGCTATTCCCTCCGTTTCGAGGCGCTGTCGTCGCAACTCCAGGCCACCAATCCCATTCTCGTGATGATTCTGATTCCAGTTTTCTCTTATGTCATTTACCCGTGGCTTGGCCGGTTATTCGAGGTCTCCCCACTGCGAAAAATTGCTATTGGTCTGTTTCTAACCGTGGTAGCGTTTGCGATTCCCGCCTGGATCGAGCAACGAATTGCCAACGGCGAAACGCCACACATCATTTGGCAAATCGTTGCCTATGTTTTCATCACGATCGCGGAAGTCATGGTCTCGATTACGACACTCGAGTTCTCGTATACCCAGGCTCCCCAACGAATGAAGTCGTTCATCATGGCCATTTACATGCTATCCGTATCGTTGGGCAACCTGTTGACGGCGGTCGTCAACGGGCTGATTCAGAATGCCGATGGTACTAGCAAACTTGAAGGCGCCGACTACTACTGGTTTTTTACCGCGTTGATGTTCATCACTGCGTGCCTGTTCACGGCCTTCATGCAGTTCTACCGCGGCCAGACGTTCATCCAGGGAGAGGATGCGTAGCTGGTCGTTGGGAGGCGTGTGTTGCCTTGGCCGCGTCTGGGAGAGGGGGCAGTCCCATTTGTCTTGCGCACTCGGAAAATCGCGACAATAGTAGTGCGGATTTCAGGGACTCAGGACTTGTTGACATGCCCCTTTCGAGCCGATTATCTTAGAGGAGGCTGAGATTTCCCACCGAGACAATGAATCCCTCGCCGCCACTACCAGAGACGGTCGTGGCTCCCACCGCTGGCCCGCCCCGTGCAGATTCCGAGGGTGAAGCATTCGGATCGGCTGTTCCCTGGAGAGGTTAACGATGCGTAGGGTTTGTTTTCTAGCCACGGCTATCGTGTTGTTCATTCTGGCAGCCGGCCGGCCGGCTGCTGCAACGATGTCCATGTACAAGGTCTATGCCAAGGAATACATCGACGTGCATCCTGATCCGGAGTATGCAGCCGCCGTCAAGAAAGCAAACGTTCGGTGCCTTCTCTGCCATCAGGGCAAGAAGCGAAAGAACTGCAATGCGTTGGGTGTTGAAATGGCCAAGTTCGTGAAGAAGGGCGAAGATTGCAAGGACGTGGAAAAGATATCCGCTTCACTGAAAACGATTCTGGTGATGCGTGTCGACCCGAAGGACGAAAACAGCGAGACTTTTGCCGATCGCATTGCTGCCAGCAAATGGCCCGCGGGCGAACTGGAAGATCTCAAGAAGGAACCGGTCGAAACTTCGTCCGGCGCAGCCGAGTGAAGGCCGTACCAGCCTCATCCGTGCGATCTATTGTACGCACAGACATCTTCAATGGCGGACTTCCAACTGGATGCTCGTCTCAAATGCTTCACCGGGCTTGAGAATCTGCTGCCCCGTCGTGTGCCCTTCGGCCGACAAGCGAAACGAATCAGGCAGGCAGGTGTAAGGTTCGAGGCAAATGGCTTCGCGATGGGGCGGCGTGTAAGCAATGCACTGTGAAAATACCGGATCGAAAGCCTGAATCACCGCGAGGCCGTTCGACGGGTCGCTGAGTCGTGTGCGAATGCGGCCATCGGGGTCGGCCTTCAATCCAGTGAAATAGGTGTCGAACTCATGCTCACCGAGCCGCAGGCCTCGATCCAGCGGCAGATCTTGCGAAAGCGATACCCGTTTACCGGTGGGAAGCATCTGGTCCGCCTCCCACATTTCGCTGACCGGTGCCATGATGATCGTGTCAGCGGCATGGCTTTGCTTGGCCAGCGGAAGTCGAAAATAGGTATGAGTGCCGAAGCCGCAGGGCAGCAGGCCATCGCCTCGGTTTTCGTAACAAATGACGCTTACCAATTCTCGACCACGGACTTCGTACGACACTCGAATACGAAAGTCCGCCGGCCAGCATTCAAGAATCGATGGATCGTCCCGCGACGCTTGGAATTCGCCGACGACTCGCGAATCGCTTTGTTCGACCAGACGCCACTGCCGGTCCAGGACGAAGCCATGAATCGCGTTGCCAAACGCGTCGCCAGGCTTCAAGTGGTACTGGCGCCCTTGAAATAGATACGATGCACCCCGAATGCGGCCGGGAAACGGAAACAGGAGCGGAATGCCGCTGGCGGAAGGCCGCTTCTCGCCGCCAGCAAAGTCGGCTTCCGCCCAGAGCATTTCGCGTGGTCCTTCTTCGAGCACCGGACGCCAACTGAAGCAATTGAAGCCGAGGCTAACCAATATCCTGGCGGTTGAGCCGGAACGGCTGTCCGAGATTTCAATCCAATGTGAATTCATCTGTGAATCGATCGTCGCTACCGCCCAGGGCAAGGTTTACGCGGGACAAGTTCTCCAACTGATTGTAAAGCGATAAGTCGCCAGCGAGAAGCAAGACACACCGTGTTCACGGGCACCTCGCACATTCCGCCCTTTACCACCTGAGATGCCAACAAATGGCGCGATCTTGCTAGCGTGGCTGTCATCAGGAGCAGGACAATGAGCATCAGCACCGTACATCGCAAAATTGCCTCGTGGGATGCGTGGCCAAAGGCGATGGCCGACAACGCATGCAACAAAGCGACCACAGCGAAGATCGCGGTAACGAACAACATCGTCGCGAGCCAATCGTCGCCCGTCAATCCATTACGCGCCGGCGTGGGCAATTCAACCAGCACCCATAAACCAGTTCCCAATTGCGCGAGAGAAGCGGCCATCGTAATCCTGGCCCCAGCAATCACCATGTTGTTCCGATCGCCGTCACTTTTTCCGTCCACGCAAGTGGATTCATGCCGCGCAAGCAGCATCAAGAGATTCCCCGTCACTGCGACCGAGGCTACGACAAAGTGGGCCACGAAAGCAATGACTTCCGGCAGCACCATCAAACCGAGGATGGCAGGGCGCGTCAGTACAACTGTGTCTGCCAGTTCGGGGCGTGCCGTCAGTTCGCTCAGCACTGTCATTAACGGTGGAAAATGATACAGCAGATTGGTCGCCGCCAAAATTGCGAGCAGAGCGTGCCGCCACGGCCGATCGCGCCATCGCTCCCAGGCCAGCACGTAGATCGTCATGAAGACTGCTGAGAACGCGATCTCAAGGAGTATGTAGACGTACTCACGAAAAGGAAGTTGCTGAATCACTTCCCAGAATCGCAGATTCCCGCCCGTCTCGGCGATTCCAAGTTGAAGCAGGACGAGGAGGATTCCAGCGATTAGGC
>JAKEGR010000277.1 GCA_022615465.1 Planctomycetota bacterium
ACGCACCGTGGCACGAAGCAGCCTCGCCTGGAAGGCCAGTTCGTGGTCGCGATAATTTACTAGAAACCGGCCGAGTGTTGCCTGGGCCAACGCAAAATCTCGGCCTTGCTGCTCGAGATGCGATTGCCGCAGCAACGCCTGCGGAGCGAAAGGGCTTTCCGGCCAACGCTCGCTGATGCGCTGAAAGTCGCGAACGGCACCATCCTCGTCGCCTGTCGCCGCGCGCCACTCGCCGCGCCGAAAGTGTACTTCGGCGGCAAGTGCGTCTAGCGGGAACTCCTGCAAAAAAACATCGAATGCCCGGCCCGCCTCAGCAGGGTTTCCAAGTTCTTGTTGAACAACGCCAAGCCCATACAAAGCTCTTGGCCGTAGCGCGGGGTCGCCATGTTCCGTCACGACGGCTTGATAGTCCGCGAGCGCGCTCGCTACATCCTGTCGCTCGTAGCAGGCTTCGGCCCGATAGAAGTGGGCCTGAGTGGCAAAGCGGCCAGCGGGAAACCGTTCCAATTGCTGGCCCAGCGTCGCAATCGCCGCGTCGAATGCTTTCGCCTGTTCTTCCCCGGCCGCCAAACGAGCGCGGCGATATTGCGCCAATCCCAAATTCGCAAACGATTGCTCGATCAGTGTCGCATCCAGCCCTGCTTGCTCGGCAACAACCCGCCCAAATTCTGCTTCCGCATCCGCGTATCGCTCCAATCGAACGAGACATACGCCGCGATAGTATCGCGCCTTGCCGACCAGCGGGTCATTCGGGAAATGCTCGACGAGCGAGGCCCATTCGGCTTCCGCGAGATCATGCAACTCACGGTTCTGCAACGCGGCCGCGCTGCGAAAAATCGCGGCCGCTTGCGCCCTGGACATGCCCGCCGAAGGCGGCCCCCCGGCGGCCCGCGGCGTCGCAAGCTCCCCTTGAGCTGTGGGCGTTCCCGGATCGCCCACAATAGTAAGTATCACTGCCAGCACTACCGCGATTTCCCGGCAGCGCTTACCAGTCCGTGTGACAGCCATCGAAACCCTTCCGTTCCCATCCCTGGAACGCTGACCTGTTCGAACGTCGATCAATCTAACCCGTTCTCCCCAAAAAAGACTACGGCAGTATTGAAATCGCCACCCATTTCCTGGTTTCCGTCCAGTCAGGAACTGGGAGACGGGGATTTCCACCACGAATCGGGTCATCGGGCGACCCACGTCCTATGCCTGCCGGTTGCTGTAACCCGCTACAGCACTTATGATTACGCGACGCGATCACATTCGCGATCCCGGCCATTCGCCCTCGGAATCGAACATCGTGCTGTCATTGCTTCTCGCCACTGAACAAGCTGCCGGCACGGCCGGGAATGCCTTACTCGCGGTTCCTGCCATTTACTGGATCGCCTTCTGCGCCGGCACCGCGCTTTTGCTGGTGCTCGACATGTTCGTTTTCCACCGGCACGCGCACGAGCCGACGCTCCGGGAATCGGCCGCGTGGACCCTCTTTTGGTGCAGCCTGGCGCTGATCTTCAATGGCTGGATTGGATACGAATTCGGCGCGAAGCACGCCCTGGAGTTTTTCACGGGCTATCTGGTCGAGTGGTCGTTGTCGATGGACAACGTTTTTGTGTTCGTCGTGATCTTCGCTTTTTTTGGCGTCCCACTGAAGTATCAGTATCGCGTCCTGTTTTGGGGCATCCTGGGGGCGATCGTCATGCGGCTCACTTTCATCCTGGCCGCCAACCAGTTGATCCACCGCTTTGAGTGGATCTTCTACATTTTTGGCCTGTTCCTGATCTACAGTGGCATCAAAATTGCCCGCTCCCAGGAAGGCGAAACCCATCCCGATCAGAACATTGTCCTGCGTTTTGCCCGCCGTCATTTTCGCGTGGCCCACGGTTCGCATGGTGACAAGTTCTTTGTTCATGAAAATGGCCGGCTCTGTGTCACCTCGCTATTCCTCGTGCTGCTGGTAATCGAAAGCACCGACGTGATTTTCGCCGTCGATAGCGTGCCCGCCATCTTTGGCATCACCAAGGAACCGTTCATCGTGTTCACGTCGAACGTGTTTGCGATCATGGGCCTGCGGGCGCTCTACTTTCTGTTGGCCGGAGTGATGAATCTGTTCCGTTATCTGAATTACGGCCTTAGTGCGGTTCTGGTCTTTATTGGCGTCAAGATGCTGCTGCACGATTATTGGCACCCGCCGCACTGGTTGTCGCTCCTGGTGATTGTCAGCCTGCTGGCGACGTCGATCGTCGCGTCGTTGTGGGCCGTCAGTCGGGAAAAGAAGCTGGAATCGACGAAATAGCGAGCCTGGCCGAAGTCGGGGTCTGTTTTTTGACAACCGGCCATGACGGCTGGGTGGCAGGGGTCGAGCGACAGCAAGCCCCCAGTGGCCAGCCACCCCCGTGATTGCGAGTCTCGGAGAGACTCGCCTACGTGAAGGAACCCTCGACCCTTTCGTCGCAGCGTGCCATAATGGTAGTGGAACAGATCCGCCCGGTAGGGGCCGCGCGGTTCGGATCGAGAGGAGTTTTCTCATGTCCCGTTCGCTGCACGCCGTTGGCATCACACTCGTCGAGATGCTGATTGCCATGGCCATCACGATCGTGATGATGGGGGCCGTGGTGACTCTGTTTGCCAATGTCTCGAACAGCATCCGCAACCGCCGGGCCACGATCGAGATGAGCGGCCAGCTTCGCCACGTGCGGAACATGCTGCAGCAAGACCTGGCGGGCGCCACCTGTCCCGGCCTCACCTGGCAGCGGCCCGAATCGAATCACGGCTACATCGAAATCATTGAGGGGCAGTATCGCGAGGGGAACGCGAGTCGGTTGATTGATGCCAATCCGAGTGATAACACGACTTGGCCACCAACGGTCCTCAATCCCGAGATCGACCATACGACATCAATCCTTCCCTCCAGCAACCTGCCATACACGAGCGATCCTGCGAAGGCCGGCTGGGCGACCGATGGCGGCGGCCTTGGCGACTATGACGACATCCTCATGCTTACGATCCGCAACGAACACGAGCCGTTCGTGGGCCGAATGCCGAGCGGTTGCCGCCCCGATGATACCAATGCCTACGGTTTCGATAGGTGGAACTTCCAAACGATCGAATCGCCCCTGGCCGAAGTCGTGTGGTTTGCCGTTGAAAACCCAGGTTTCACGGACAATTCGTACACGGATTCCACGAACGGTTTTTTCGGCGAGCCGGGCATGCGGACTATCTACCGTCGCACATTGCTCATCGCGCCCTGGGTGAATCCTTATCGCCACGTAGCCAATGACGGCACGATCACGGACACCTTTACGTTCGACGGTGCTTCATTCAAGGCTGAACCCGGTCTTGTGCGGATCCTTCCCGCGAGCGTTGGGAGCGCGAACGTCGATCGCGCTCTAGCCGCTCTCATCGCGTTCCAGGATCGATACGATCTGTCGGTCCGGCTGGAGTGGGATGCAAACATCCAACGATGGAAGATCATGGCCAATACACTTGGCGAACTTACGAAGCGCGAGAATCGCTTCGGTCACTTTGGTCTGCATGTTAGCGGCAACAATCCATCCCGCATTTTCCCCTATGCGGCCGTTTCGTGGGGCGAACAATACGCGGGAGATACCGTGAGTCTGGTCGTGGATCCCGAGGCGGGAAGTTCGTCTACGACCGCAGACGTTTCCGCCAATGTGAATACGAACGGCACGGTAGTGTCCTACACCGTAGTCAATCCCGGCGACGGCTACACTACGCGACCGCTGGCTTATGTTGACGAGGACAGCGGCGTTTCAGCGACTGCCAACGCGATGCTCAACGACGAGGGCCACGTTGTGCGCGTTGTGCATGGCCCGGTTCCGCTGTGGGGCACGCGCCGCGGCGAAGATGTCATGCTGACCGACGCCCTGGCCTTCGACTTGCGACTTTATGATCCCGGCGCTCCATTGTACGGTATCCCGGACGATCCGAGTAACGTCAATTCACAGTTGAGTGTCATTCTGGAACCTAGTGATCCGGGTTGGCGGGCAGCATTCGCGGCGGATGTGCCAAGTGTTTCCGACGTCATTGATGGCACTCAGAATTTTCGGTTCGTTGGTCAGGGTGCATATGTCGACCCGGGGTATGGATACAATTCGGTGCGACCGGACAACTTCTTTCTTCCAGGTACTCCGGGAACGATCCCTTGGTTTTTCGTGCCGCGCGCGTTAAGTGATGTCTTTGACTACGAACTCGCACCCGGCTACCCCGGCCACGCCGTCTACGACACATGGTCGTTCCATTACGAGAACAACGGCGTGAATGAGGATAACGACGAGGTGGAGAATGGAGTTTGGCAGTTCAACAATGGAAATGCTGTCGGAATTCCGTCGATCGACGAAGGTACGAACGGCCTTGACGATTATGGCCACTATTCGGATGGCGCGTCTATTCGACTCGGCGTTGATGATGTTGGCGAGCGCGAGACCGTGCCGCCGTACGACAAACCGCTCCGCGGCATGCAAGTCCTCCTGCGTGTCTACGAGCGCGATAGCCGGCAGATTCGCCAGGTCCGCGTCAACCAGCACTTCATGCCGGAGTAGGTGTCGCGAGCCGAGCGGCGCATGCTTTCTAGTCCGCCTCGGCTCGGCAGGTCACCATGGATGTCCCTCAAACCGCACATCATTCGTCTCCGCGGACCCTGGCAGTTGGAGCCGATCGCCCGGTTCCTTTCCCGGCCTGACGGCACACTCCTCCCCGGGTTGCACGGTCTTCCGTCACCCGTTCGAGCAACGTTACCGGCGAATTGGTCGATATTATTCGGCCACGAGTTCCTGGGGCGTGTCCGCTATGGCCGCACATTCCATTTGCCAACCGGTTTGGAACCTCACGAAAGAGTCTGGCTGGTCGTCGAGCCGCCGCGTTCGCATGGGATTGTGCGGCTGAACGGCCTGCCTCTGGGCGAAATCCGCCTCGGCGACCCGGCCGGCCGATTCGAAATCACAACGCTGCTTACACCAAGGAACGCAAAACGGTGGTTGCTCCCTCGCCCACTGGTTGCTCCCTCTCTACTCCCTCTCCCACTGGGAGAGGGCCGGGGTGAGGGAAATTCACGCAGCGACCCACGCCCTAACCCTCTCCCGACCAACCTTCGGTCGGTGCCCGGCGAGGGGATTCACTTAGAGATTGACGTCACTCACCCGCTGCTTGACGAGAACGGCCACCCCGTCGACGATGACGGTGTCTTTGTTCCCGGCGGCCTGGTGGGCGAAGTACGACTGGTAATTGAGGAGCGACCTTCATGAAGACGCCGATATTGTCGTTTGTTGCCGTATTGGTCATTTCACTTTCGTGTCGCGTGGCGGTCGGCACGGAGCCGGAACTGCTGCCGCAAAAACTGATCGAGCAGGGTTGGATTCAACTCTTTGACGGCCAGACGCTCTTCGGCTGGCAACCGACCGGCAACGCCGAATGGCACATCGAAGACGGCGCGATCCACACCGCTGGTGACAAGCCGGGCTTCCTGGTGACAACGACCGAGTATGCCGACTTCGAGCTGAGCGTCGAGTTCCTTGCTGATGCAAAGACCAATAGCGGCGTCTTTCTCCGCACCGGTCTCCAGCCGACTGACCCGGCCCGCGACTGCTACGAAGTGAACATCGCCCCGGCCGACAACCCGTTTCCGACCGGCAACCTGGTGGCTCGTCGCGAGATCGCCCCACACCAGGCCGGCCAGCCGGCTCCCGGCCACTGGCAAACGTTCCACGTTACGGCCGAAGGTGGCAAAATTGCGATCGACTTGGACGGCTCGCGCGTTTTGGTCCACGAAGATTCCGCGCCGCTGCGCATCGGCCGCATCGCGCTGCAAGCGAACAGCGGCCCGGTGGCATTCCGCAATCTCCGCCTGCGTCCGCTTGGCCTCAAGTCGATCTTCAATGGTCAGGATCTCACGGGCTGGAACACGCAGCACGCGCTTGCAGCCCGTTTTGACATCACCCCTGCCGGCGAATTGCATGTTGCCAATGGCCGCGGGCAACTGGCGACGGACGGCCAATACGCGAATTTCATCTTGCAGCTCGACTGCAAAGTGAACGGCGACGGCCTCAATTCTGGCATTTTCTTCCGGGCGCTGCCCGGCCAGTTGACTCAGGGCTATGAAAGCCAGATCCACAACGTGTCCCAAGACGGCGATCGGTCGAAGCCGGCCGACTTTGGGACGGGAGGCATCTATCGCCGCCAGCCTGCCCGCCGCGTCGTGGCCAACGACCGGGAGTGGTTCACCAAGACGATCCTTGCCGACGGGCCGCATTGTGCCGTCTGGGTCAATGGCTATCCCGTGACCGATTGGATCGATAATCGACCGCCAAGTGATAATCCACGCAAAGGCCAGTGCCTGGCCGCTGGAATCATCACGATCCAGGCGCACGATCCAACAACCGATCTGCTGTTTCGCGATTTGCGGATCGTCGAATTGCCACGGTAAATATGCCGGCTTCTTTTTGCACGGCCGCCCGCTTGCCACGCTGCCGGCGGTGAACCACAATGGGCAGGTTGTGTCTTGTGCGCAATTCCCGGGCCTGAAAGCGCGTTCGTGACGCCTTCCCGGGCAAACCCGGCCTTGCGGTCGTCGCTAAGGGATTGCCCCCCATTCCCTAACCCTTGCCCCCTCGTTCACCATGCCCAGCACTGTTCTCGCTTATTCCGGCGGCCTCGATACTTCCGTCATTCTTGGTTGGCTTCAGGACGAAGGCTACGATGTCCACTGCGTCTATGTTGATCTTGGCCAGCCTTGTGAAGATCGCGATGCGATCTTGAAAAAGGCCCGCGACTGCGGTGCCGCGTCGGCCCGCATCGTTGATGCGCGTGAAGAACTGTGTCACGATTACGCTTTTCCGGTGCTCGCCTGGCAAGCCAGATACGAAAACATCTATCTGCTTGGCACGTCGATTGCCCGGCCGCTGATCTCCAAGGTCTGCCTGCAGGTGGCTCGCGATGTTGGGGCGGAGGCATTTGCCCACGGCGCAACCGGCAAGGGCAACGACCAGTGCCGCTTTCAGCTTGCCGCCGAAGCCCTTGAGCCGGAAATCCAGATCATCGCCCCCTGGCGTGATCCGAAGTATCGCAACCTATTTCCCGGCCGCAAGGAAATGATCGACTACTGCGCCGCGAGGAAGATTCCCGTCAAGGCGTCGATCGCCAAGCCCTATAGTTCCGATGAGAACTGCCTGCACATCAGTTATGAAGCGGGCGAACTCGAAGACCCGGCCGTCGACGGCATCGCAATGGTCGACTTCGGCATGACTGTTTCCCCGCAACAGGCGCCGGACAAGGTAGAGGAAGTCACCGTTGGCTTCGAGCGCGGCGTGCCGGTGACGATCCATGGCCAGAAGCGATCGGCCCTCGGCATGGTCCAGGAAATGAACCAGATTGCCGGCCGCAACGGCGTCGGGCGGATCGACATCGTGGAAAACAGGTTTGTCGGCATGAAGAGCCGCGGTGTGTACGAGGCCCCGGGCATGACGGCTCTCTACGCGGCCCATCAGGCCATGGAGCAGCTCACGCTCGACCGCGATACGGTCCATCTCCGCGACCGCCTCGCTCCCGAAGTGGCCGAGATGGTGTATTACGGATTTTGGTTTGTGCCTAAGCTGGATGCCCTGATGGCATTCTCGCGCGAAGTGCAGAAACCTGTCACGGGCGAAGTGACACTCGGGCTTTACAAAGGGAACGTCCTGGTCCGCGGCCGCACCAGCCCCAACAGCCTCTACGACGCAGCCGTGGCCAGCATGGAAGGAGGCGGCAGCTACGACCAGACCGATGCCGAAGGTTTTTTGCGGATCCAGGGATTGCCCAGCCGGGTGCTGGGAAAAGTACGACCAAGGAAGTATTAACAGTCTGTTGAAGAAGTGCTTCGTCAGCGGGCTGTTAAGGGGGGAGGATTTAGTACGCACGATCAAGCGAAGGATTTCCTATCTCGTTCTTCGCTTCTCTCCGCTACTCTCATGTACGTCCTCGAAAATCCCGTTCTCCAACGCGAATTACTTACGAACCTGCGTTTGACGCGGGCGTTTGTGCTGCTGTTTGCCTATGTCGGGTTGTTGGGCTTCGTCGTCTATCTCGCCTGGCCGCAGCAGCAGAAGATCGACATGGCTCAGCCGGAAGCGGCGAGGCGGCTGGTGAATCTCTTCTTCCTCGGCCAGTACCTGCTCGCCTCGCTGATGGCTCCCAGCTTTGCCGCCGGGGCAATCACCGGCGAGAAGGAACGCAAGAGCTACGAGATGCTGCTGGCCAGCCCGCTCGCGCCGGGCGCGATCGTCCTTGGCAAGCTGTTTGCCGCCCTGTGCCACCTCGGCATCCTCATGATCTGCTCGCTTCCGATCGTGATGCTTTGCTTGCCGTTGGGTGGTGTATGGCCCTATGAAGTCTTTGCCGCTTACTTCGCGATGATTTCCACGGTGGGCTTGTTTGGCGTGATCAGTCTTTGGGCCAGCAGTTATTTCCAACGCACGAGCGCCTCGCTCGTCGTTTCTTACTTGCTGATTTTGCCGCTGGCCCTCGTTTGCGTGTTGGCGTGGAACCAACTCGAACAACTGGGCCAGGTGCGATTGCTTGTCATCGTTACGGTGGTGCCCATTGCCTGTGTTTCGCTCTCGGCACTGATGTGGCACGATGCCTGCCGCCGACTCCTGTATCCGCCGGACCTCGGCAGCGAGGGCCGGGAAGTGGTGGACCTCGAAACGGAAGCGAGCGAGGCAGTTGGGCTTTACATCCGTCGCAACGAATTCCCCGACCGGCTCTTCGCCCCACCCAAACGCACAACGTTCATGGAGGAGGGAGCCAATCCCATCTACGACAAGGAAATGCGGAGTGAGATATTCAGCCAGGGCACCTTGATGCTCCGCCTTGTGATTCAGATCAGCATGGTGCTTGCTCTGGTCGTCATGGCCTGTTGCCTGTACCTCTGGTCGTGGCTGGCGCCATGGTATACTTCGTATGTACTGCTTTTTAACATGCTTGTTGGCCCGGTCTTTTCGGCCGGCAGCGTTACCAGCGAACGCGAACGGGAAACACTCGATCTGCTCCTGGTAACCCTCGTCACTCCCTGGCAGATGCTATGGGGCAAGCTACTGTCGGGCCTGCGCGTATCGAGCGTACTCACCTCTTTTCTGCTGTGGCCAATCATTTTGGTCTGCGTCATGCCATTGCAGTATTGGTACCACTTGCCGACGATGGCCGGCTATTTGCTGATTGTCGGCCTGTGTTGCGTGACCACGGCCAACACGGCCCTGTTTTGCTCGACAATTTTTCACAAGACGGTCACCAGCATAATCTCGACTTACTTGATTATCGGCACCATGTTTTTTGTGCCGGTGGCCGCGAGCTTTTTCACTCAGACCTTTTACCGCGGTTCCACGGGGGAAGCGTTTGTTGACTATCTGGGCATCCTCAGCCCTTTCTCGGCCACCTTCGCCTTGCCGCTTGAAATACAGGATGGTGAGAACACCAGCAGATCCGTCGCCACGCCCAACTTGCCCCTTTTCTTTGG
>JAKEGR010000034.1 GCA_022615465.1 Planctomycetota bacterium
CTCCGATCTCCCGCCGCTGCGGATTCACCATTTTCTGGTCTGCATGGCTGTCCTGGCGGCAATGCTGTCTCTGGAACAACGCGATCGTTCCGGGGCCTATGCGACGATGCCGTTCGGCTTCGTCGTGCAAATGGCCGTCATGTACGCGATTATTGCAGCGGGAGTAACTCTTGCTGGATTTTCGCTTTGGTGGCACGCCAAAGGCCATGCGGCACTCGCCCAGCCTGGCCAATGGCTGCTGCTGAGCTATCTCATTGCGCTTCCTCGCTTGCTGCTCCCGGCGTTGTTGCCTTTCTACGCGATGGATTTCATCGGACGTCCCTGGACGATCATTATCCTTATTCGGGATCCTACCGACGTCGCGCTGGCCATCATCCGTTTGATCTTGGTGTTCGCTTATTATGGGCTGCCTGTCTTGTTCTTCGCCTGGTGCGCGTGGCGAATTGCCGACACGCGGCCTTGGCGGATCCTCTTCACGATCTGCGCGATGGGAGAAGTGGTTTTCATTCTGCCGATATTGGGCATCCCCCTTTGGCAGTGGGTGCCCTCAAATACCGCTGCGGCTCTTAAGATTAGCGGAAGCAACGTTACGCTATTGCTGACAGCCTGGGCGGCCGCCCAGGATGTCCTTCGCAAGAAGCAACGAAGTTGGTCGCATTGGGCTGGAGTCGGACTGTTCATGGCTTGGCGACTGTCGAACCTCGTGGGCGGTGTCTTGCTTTTGTTTTGGCTCGGCTGGTATTAGCAGCCCGTTGAAGAAGTCAGATCGGCTACGCCCGTTGAGATTTGCCGTGTGGTCCGAGTCCAGGGCACACGTAGGCGAGTTTCTCCGAAACTCGCTTCGTTCCGAAGCTTACATTCCGAGTCTCGGAGAGACTTGGCTACTTGAACGAATCTCAACGGGCTGCCAGGCCAGCGGTGCCTCCCTCGACGCATTTTTCGGCTGGACCTGTCATACTGAGCACCATGAGCAGAGCGACATTCAGATTTGAATCGTTCTCGCCGTATTGCGACGTAGGCCCGTATCGCGCGGCCGACTTTTGGCGCGAAGTGGGTGAACGGCTGCCGAATGCGTGAAGGCGGGCGACTGCGTGCTGGCACGGCGAAACGGCCAAAAAATCAGCCTTGACCCGTGTTGGCCGTGTGCCGTATTCTCCCGGCCAACGAATGGCGTGTTCCCGCGCCAGTTCAGTCGCGCCCGTCGAAGACCCTGGGCGTGCCACCCGAAACACACAGACCCCGGAGACGAACAAATCACGTGAGAGGGTCAGCCTGTCTGCTAGCCCCCGGTTAGGGAGGGGCTGACCCCCGCAGCGGTTGGCATTGGCACGGAGGCCATCCATCCGCTACGATACACTCCCCGACGCGTGGCGGTTGCTCCTCCCCCCTTGGCAATCCCGTCGTGCGTCCGCCCGCACGCAAGCGTTATTGCGTCCAATCGCTCCCGGAAAGGTTACAACGTCCTAAGCCCCCCTGGGACTTGTGCTTTTCTGGGAGCTTTTTTACGCGCCCACGGTGAAGTGGGCCGCGAACCCCCAGCGAGGTCGTCGAGCGGACAGTCGCGTTGTGATCCGCGCGGCGATTCGGTAGAATCCGCCGCCCGCAACGGCGTATTCGAACCGCGTTTTTTTGGCCGCGATCTTACGGGTCGCCGGTTGTTTCAAACTGAGCATCGCAACCGACCACCAATCGCTCCTTCGTCAAGGAAGACGTTTCGATGAGCAAGAGAGCTTCGCGTCGGCGTTCGCCGCCCACGGTGTTATCCACGTCTGAAGAGCAATTGCGCGCGGGCCGCGAGATCCTCCGGCTCGAGGCGGTTGCGTTGTGGAAACTCGCGAACCATTTGGAGGCCTCGTTCTGCGAAGCGATTCGGCTGCTGTACGAGTGTCGCGGCAGCGCGATCCTCACCGGCATGGGGAAAGCCGGTCTGATCGCCCAAAAAATTGCCGCCACGCTGGCCTCGACGGGCACGCCGGCCCATTTTGTCCATCCAGCCGAGGCGTTTCACGGCGACTTGGGACGGATTCATCTCCGCGATGTCGTCGTGATGCTCTCTCAGAGCGGCGAGACGGCCGAGGTGGTTCAATTGCTGCCATCGCTTCGCGCCTTCGGTGTGCCGCTCTTGGCGATTACGGCATCGCAGACTTCAACGGTCGGTCGCGCGGCAAACACCGTCCTGGAGTTGGGCGAACTGGAAGAGGCCTGCTCGCTCGGGCTTGCGCCGAGCACGAGCACGACGGCAATGCTGGCGGTGGGCGATGCCTTGGCCCTTGTGCTGAGCAAGATGCAGAATTTTCAGGCCGATGATTTTGCCCGGTTTCACCCGGGCGGGTCGCTGGGCCGCAAACTGGGCCGCGTGGACGATATCATGCGGCCGCTGGCCGACTGCCGGCAGGCGAGCGACGCGCTCACCGTGCGCGAGGTGGTCGTGGCCGGCAGCAAGCCGGGTCGGCGAACCGGGGCGATCATGCTGACCGATGCAATGGGCCGATTGACGGGGCTGTTTACCGATAGCGATTTGGCGCGGTTGTTTGAGCGGCGCGACGAAGGGTCGTTCGATCGGCCGATTCGCGAGGTGATGGCCGTGCATCCAACCACGGTGGAGAGCGGTACGCGGGTGGGGGATGCGGTATCGCTGCTCGCCCGCCGGAAGTTCAGTGAATTGCCGGTGGTCGACAAACAAGGTTGCCCCATTGGCCTGGTCGACGTTACCGATGTGGTGGGACTCAAAGAGCAGACCACGTCAGCCGATAAGACGCCGAAAAAAGCGGCATGAGAACCGAACAACGGTTGATGATTGATTCCATGACCCTAGCCGACGCCTGCGCCAAAATCGAACTCATTCTCAGCGACGTCGATGGCGTGATGACCGATGGCGGCGTTCGGCTTATCGACGACGGCCGGCACATGGTGACGTTTCACATCCGCGACGGGATGGGTGTGCGGCTATGGCGCGAGTCGGGCAAGAAGTTTGGAATCATCAGCGGCCGGGATGTGGAAGCGGTACGCCGCCGGGCGGCCGACTTGCACCTCGATTACGCTCGGCTGGGCATCCTCGACAAGCTGCCGGTGGTGAAGGCGATTGCCGGCGAGTTGGGCCTGTCGCTGGAGCAGATTTGCTTCGTCGGCGACGATTTGCTCGATCTTTCGCCGATCCGCGCGGTCGGGTTGGGCGTGGCCGTGGCGGACGCCGTGGAGGAGGTTCGCCTCGCTGCGCGGTACACGACAAGCGTACCGGGCGGCGAAGCACCTGTGCGCGAAATCATCGAACTGATTCTCAAGAACACAGGGCGGTGGGAAGAAGCGGTTCGGCGATACGGTGGATGAGTAACGAGGGAATTCGCGTCGGACGCCAGTCCGATTCCGTTTCATTGAACGTAACCCGATATGGTACGACGCATCCTTCATAGCTTGATGGCATTGGGCGTCTTGGTCGTGGCGTACCAGGCCTACGTGCTGCTGGCGGTGCCGTGGTTGGAGCCGCCGCTCCAGGTCCGCGAGAATCAACGGGCGATTCCGGCCGATCGCGCGGGCGCCAATCCGGCCACCAAGTATCAACGACTCCTGGCGAATTACTTTCCGCATGGACATTGGTCGCAGCTCCGGCCCCCGGTAGTGATTTCGACCGGAGCGGTGATGTTGGTGCTGGACAATTACGATCGTGGCGAAGAGGGTCGGGTCGATATCGAGCGATGCGCGCTGTTGGTGTTTCCGACAGCGTACCAGGAGGGCGTTGCCCCGCCCCAGGACGCGGTCGTCGTCGAGGCGTCTCAGGGGGCGCGGCTGCAATTCGACGAAGGGTTTCGGCCGGAACGCGGCCAGATCGGGCAAATCACGCGCGGCGAGTTCCCCGGCAAGGTCACCATTCGCAGCGGCATGCAATCGCTCGGCCCGGAGGACGATTTGCTTATCGAAACCAGCGACCTGATGATGAACACGAAGTTGCTGTACACGGCCAGCCCCGTGCGATTTCGGCTGGGGTCGAACGTGGGGGGCGGGCGGGAGTTGGAGATTCGGTTTCTCGAGGAGGAACACTCGCGGCCCGGAAAATCCGGCCTGAAGATCGCGGGCATCTCGTCGCTGGAAATGAGGCGCGATGTGCGGCTGCGGTTGTATTTGGAAACAGACAGTTTGCTGCCAGGCGAGGATCAATCGCGGCATCGTGATAACGAGGATGAGAGGATTCGCCGCTTGCCGGATGCGGCCGCCATCGCGGCGGCCGAACCTTCCCAAGGCCCGTCCCTTGGAGGGAAGGGAATTGCAACGGCCGCGCCCAGCAAGCCCCCGGTGGAAGTGACTTGCAGCGGGCCGTTTCATTTCGATTTCACGCGCTACGTGGCGAGTTTTGATCGCGATGTCGAGCTGCGCCAGATTCTTCCCGACGGTCCGAGTGATCAGTTGACCGCTCAGCAGTTGGACATTCATTTCGCGCCGCGCCAGGAGCCGGGCAGCCAGCCAGCCTCGCCGGTCGTCGATCCGGCCCAGCGGCAGAAGCAAGACTTGGGGCGACTCGAGCCGTCGGTGGTCGTTGCCCAGGGGTATCCGGTCGTCGTGATCTCGCCATCGCGCGGGGCGGAAGCGCGCGGCGAGCGGATTCAGCTTGGTCTGAGAGATCAGCAAGTGATCTTGAACGGCGGTCGGGACGTGCGGCTGGCGTA
>JAKEGR010000278.1 GCA_022615465.1 Planctomycetota bacterium
ACCCGCGACGGACTTAACCGGCTCGAACACCAGCGCTACGATGAATTGAAACAGCGGATCGATGCCGCCCGCACTAGCAGCGGGGCGGTGACGCATGCGGAACCAGCTCGTTAACAGCCCGTTGAAGAAGTCAGATCGGGTTACATTGTCACGGCGCGATCCGTGCGAACTGTTCCTGTTTGGTGATGTGAACCATGAATCGTCTTGGTTGCTTGTTTTCCCGGAACTTATGGATCGTCCAGATAGCGCTGGCCCTTATTTCCGGATGTCGCGAAGGATCAACCTCTCACAGCAATGCGACTCCCCAGAACGCCTCGACTCCTTCCAGCCCCGAGGAGGAGAGCTTTGCGCTCGTTTTCGAGACGTTCTGTCGCGGCATGGAAACCGGCGCGAGGCGAGTTTCCAGCGGTTTCGTGACCGACGAAGCCAGCGGGCGTAGCCGCCTGAGCGTACACAATAAGGTCAGCGAAAAACTTCGTCCGCCGACAGCCGCTGGTGAGCCGTACCGGGCCACGATCACGGTCGTTAGCCGCGCAACCTATTCATTGACCCGCGATATTGACGAGCAGCAGGCCGAGGAAGAGAAAAAACGGGAACAAACCAATGCCACTGGTCCAGACAGCGGTTTTCCAGCAGATCCGTCGGTCAGTGTGCTGGACCCAGATCTGATCAGCGCGCCATCTGACTCCACACGGCCCGTCCCCACGAAATCATCCACAGAGCCTGTTTCGCGCCGCGAAGAATTAAGTACCCGCAACTACGAGTTGGTCTATGAAAACAATCGCTGGCGGCTCACCGAGGAAACCAAGAAACAACTCGACCCCGAAACGGAAAAAGCCGTGATTAGCGCATTTGATAGGGCGCTCGGGACACAGCCCTGACGCTTGGCGATTGCTCTACCTCGTGCTCTTATCCCTTGCCGTCGCGCGCGGTACGCTCAAGATTGCCTTGGCGGAACGCCTCGGCCATCGCCCGCGGCACGCCTGCCTCGGCCAATAGGACCGCCGCCCGGTTGCCCGCCACTTCGGCCTTCATCTCTTGTTCGCGGGCGATGGCGTCGGCGCGTCGTTTTTCGGCCAAGGCTTGCGCCTTGCGGGTATCGGCTTCGGCCTGATCGGCTTGCAGGCGGGCGCCGATGTTCTCGCCAACGTCGATGTCGGCAATGTCGATCGACACGATTTCAAAAGCGGTGTGAGCATCCAGGCCCCGCTCCAGCACGGCCTTGGAGATGCGATCCGGATTCTCCATCACCACCAGATGATCTTTCGCCGACCCGATCGACGTGATGATCCCCTCGCCCACCCGAGCGATGATCGTCTCCTCGGTGGCGCCGCCAATCAACTGGGCCAGATTCGTGCGGACAGTGACCCGCGCGCGGACAAGCAGTTCGACGCCGTTCTTCGCCACGGCGCTAAGTGTCGTCCGGCCGGATTTCTCCGCGTCGGGGCAGTCGATCACTTTCGGATAGACACTCGTCCGTACCGCGTCCAACACGTCACGCCCGGCCAGATCAATCGCCGCGGCCCGATCGAAATCCAGATCGATATCAGCCCGCTGGGCCGCGATCAATGCATGAATAACCCTTGGCACATTGCCGCCAGCAAGGTAGTGGGCTTCGAGACGCGGGGTGGAAATGTCAACGCCCGCTTGCATCGCCATGATCTTGGCTTCGACGATCGTGCGGGTATGCACTTGCCGCAAGCTCATGCCAATCAAACCCACCATGCTGACGTGGGCGTTCGACATGAACGCCTGCAGCCACAGCTTCCCATAGTTGAACAGGACCAGGGTAAACACGAAGGCGGCCACCAATAGCAGCACCGCCCCACCCATGTAAAGCAGGTTCTTGTCATCGAGCTGCGCCTGTGCCAGCAGTGACACCGACGTGAGACGCAACGGCAAGCCGACGAGTATCGATCCGTTCATAGTTTCTTCCAGCCTGACTACTTGGGTTCTCTGTCGAGAAAGGAGCCGATGATTGTCCACAACTCTCGAGTATCATCATAACCACGGCGGCCTCCGGCGAGAAGTTGGCTGCCGAAGGACACCGCCACGAAAATCGCGGGGTTTGTCGATGGTTATGTGAAATCGGCCGATTGGTGTCGCAATGGACCGGTCGAATCGGGTAGGTTGATTGCGTCGCGCCGGGGCATTCCGAACCGGTTTTGCGGCGCGTCGCCACCTGTCGATTGCCATGACCGCTTCCCTCGAAATGGAGAGTATGATGAAATCGCGAACTCCGTCACGCATCCTGGCTCTGTTGACCAGCATTCTGGCGATTCCCGCCTTATCCCTGGCGGCTGAGACCTACGCGGTCGATCCGTCCCATCTGTCGATCGTCTTTAGCTGCAGCCATTCCAGCTTGAGCTACACCTATGGCATGTTTCGCAAGGCACAGGGCAGTTACCTCATCGACAAGACCAATCCGGCCAATTGCCGATTTCGTTTTTCCGTGGATGCCAGCAGTCTCGACACCAATCAAGCGGAACGGGACCAGCACCTTCGCAGCCCCGACTTCTTCAACGTGCAGCTGTTTCCGGCCATCGCGTTCGACTCGACAGCCTGCACGGGTGCCAATACCCAACAGGGCGGTATCATGTACCAGGTGACGGGCAACCTCACAATCCACGGCGTGACGCGGCAGGTGACCATTCCAGTACAACTTCTTGGCGAAGGCAAGGGGGTTGCCGGAGACCAGCGAACCGGCTTGTTTGCGAATTTTGAACTGAAGCGAACCGAGTTCGGCATGAACAATCTGCTCAACCTGGTTGGCGACGCGGTTGGGGTGACAGTGAGCTTCGAAGGAATCCTACAGCAGGGCAATGCCGGAACGCCGACGGCCACGCGATGACGCTCGGAAGCCTGACCATGCTCGGCTGCTTCCATGCCGAGATGTCGACCAGGAACGTCTGGTTGTTGACCGGGGCCTTGGTCGCCAATGCTGGCAATGGCCTTGGCGTTATCGCCGGCGGCACGGACAGAATTGCCGTGGGGACGTCCATCAAGAGGGGCAGGACTATTGATTCGCCTGGTCGGGAGCGGATGCTCGGTCTGTATTGCGTAGCTGGCCGCGTTGGCGGACCTGGTCGAGCAAGGCTCGCAACTCCGTGACTTTTTCGGGGTGCTGGGCATAAAGGTTGTGGCGCTGCGCGAGATCACGGCTGAGATCGTAGAGTTCGCCGGGTTGATCGTGCGGGGCGTAGTTGTGGGCGGGATCGAACCACGCGGGCACCTTGGTCACGCCGCCGGTCTTCGCATCGACGAGCAGCCATTGGTCGTGGCGGACAGCGTAGCCGTTGGCCAGTGTGTTGTGGACGATCGTGTGTCGCGGACTCGGCTCGCGGGATTTCCACACGGAGACCAAATCGTGGCTGTCTTCCGCGGCCGTGGCGGGCAGTTTGAAGCCGGTGATCGTCGCGATCGTGGCCATGAGATCCACCTGGCTGATGAGCGCGGAGCTGACCTCGCCCTTGGGCACGACGCCCGGCCAGCGCACGATAAACGGCACGCGGTGGCCGCCCTCCCATAAATCGCGTTTCACGCCGCGGAGCGGCCCGGAACTGCGATGCTGAAAATTCCGGATACGCGGGTAGGCGTAATGCTCTGGGCCGTTGTCAGAGGAAAAAATCACGAGGGTGTTTTCCGCGAAGCCGTTGGCCGCGAGGGCGGCCAGCACTTTGCCGACGGTGGCATCGGTCTGCTCGACGTAGTCGCCGTAGCCGCCGGCGTTGGATTTCCCGGCGAACTCCGGTGCCGGCACAATCGGAGCATGTGGCGACGTGAAGGGGAAATAGAGGAAGAACGGCTGCGATTGGCCTCGCTGCTGGCCGATCCACTTCACGGCGCGCTCGGTGAGCCGGGGCATCACGGCGGAGAAATCCCAGCCGGCGGCCATCGGGCCGGGGCGCGCCTCCCAATCGCCCTCTGCGGTCTTGGGTGGCGTGGTGAGCGGCACGGTCGGCGCGGTGAGCACGCGGTCGTTTTCAAACCACGTGAAGGGTGGGAAATTCGGCACGTCGTCGCCGAAGTAATAGTCGAAACCGTGGTCGCAAGGCCCGCCGGAAATCGGGCGGTTCCAGTCGAAATCGCCGGACGCATATCCGGTGTTCGGGTCGGGCGTGGCGCCTTGGCGTTTGATGGCGTCCCAATTCCAGCCGAGGTGCCATTTGCCGATGCAGGCGGTGCGGTAGCCCTGTTGTTGCAACATCTCGGGAAGCGTAAGCTCGGCGGCGTCGAATGATGGCGGGCCGAAGCTGTTGACGATGTCGTGAAACTTCCGCCAGTGGAAACGCCCGGTGAGCATCGCATAGCGGCTCGGGCTGCACATGCCGGAAGAACTGTGCGCATCGGTAAACCTCGCGCCATCGTGGGCGAGTTGGTCAAGGTTCGGCGTGCGGATTTTTGAATCCGGATTCTGGATCCCGACATCGCCATAGCCCATGTCGTCCGCATAGAGGAGGACGATGTTGGGGCGATCGGCGGCGACGAGCGTTGTCGCCGTGAGCGCCAGTGCGAGCCAGAACCACGATGCCATTGAGGCCGCGCAACTGGGCGTTGAAAAAGGAGACGGGCGCGCCGAACTGAGGCGATTCTTCAATCGCTCCGCGAGCCAGTCCCCTTTTTCAACAGTCTGGTAACTGCCCATGGGATTGAATCAGGGTTTGGAATCGCGGGTGTCCAGCCCGAACGACGACAGAATAGTCCTGCGACCCTCGGACAATTACCGGCCGCCTCTTCCGCCGAAGCCCATTTCCATGCCTCGGCCGCCCTCCCCGCCTCCTGGGTAGCCTTCTTGCGCGGGAGCGTTGCGGTTCCGCCGATCCGGTTCCTGGAAAGTCAGGCGATGGCGTTCCACGGCAGGCAGATCATCCAATTCGTTGCGAACGAAAAGTTGCCCAGCCGGGTCCATCAAGAGCACGCGCGCGGGCGTCTTGTGGTCGCGGGAGAGCTGCTCGCCCCCCTTCACGTCGAGCACCGTGATCCCCGTGCGAAATCCAAACGACTTGACTTCGTCGATCCATCGGCCGTCGATCGTCAGCACCTCGACGTCCGACACGAGGTCGGCCACGCCACCGCGATGGAACTCCTTTTCGATGGCAGCCTGGGTTGGCTTCCCCTCCACGTCGCCGATCGAATCAACCAGCAGCTTGGCAGTTGGCTCGTCGTTAAACAACTTGCCGGTTGGCGACTTGGCCTCGGCAACTTGAACACCTCCCGCCAGGGGAATGCCAACCGTGGGACTTGGCTCGCTCCACTCGGTAAAGCGAATCGGTTGGGCCGAAGCACGACCGGCCTTCTTAGCTGCCTGGTTTTCGTCTCGGATACGATTCATCACCGCGGGATCGAGCGCATTCGGCGGGAATGGCCGACGATTCGGATCCGACATCACGAGTCGTACGCGATACTTGTATTGTTTGCCGGGTTCGACCGTGAAATCAAAGAACCGCAACAACCAGTGGGTTACTCCGCGGGACAGCGTACCCATGCCGCCGCCTCGGCTGTCCATCGTGCCGCCGCCTTCGGATCGGTCACGGCCCATGCCAAAGCCGCCGCGCTCCCCCATGCCGAAACCACCCATGCCAGTCTCCCTGCCGCCGCCGCGCGTGGCACCCGGCCTTCCACCTGCACGACTGGTCCCGTCGGCCGGAAGGAATTCATCCGCTTCGTCCGTCTTGGCGGTGGGTAGAGCAGGCTGCTCTCCCTCGGGCGGCATTTCTGTTTCCATCGGCGGGGCATTCACGGCCAGCGGAATATCCGGATGGGTCGCTTCGATGCCCCACTCGCGGCCCACCAACGGCGGCAGCGGGTAGATCAGCACGCCGCTCGGATCCATGTAACGCCCATCAACCACCTCCATGGACTGACCGGGCCACTCTTTCTGAATTAACGCAAACAGCGTTCCAAGCGTCTTACCATTCAATGCGTTACCGACCACCGTCCGTTTCGCCTGCGCATCGTGGACCGGAATTTTTTGCCACTGCGGCTCGCCGGGCGTCACTTCGGCACGCTCCACGAAATAGCCCGCGTATTGGGGAAAATCAACATCGGGGCTGTAGCCGCCGCGTGCATTCTCGAAGGCATCCTTGAACCGGCTAATCTGCTCCTTGATCGGCACTTTGGCCGTGACGCAAGCCCAAGTGGTGAGGTCCACGCGTTCGTCGCCCTGCAGCGGCAGGCCGGTGGGACGGGTCATGTTGCTTTCGACGGGCCGGCGGTTGGGATGGTCGGGGTCGACCGGCATCCCAGGCCCGCCACCCGGCCCACGGCCTCGCTCGCCACCGCCAGGATTGCGGCCCTGTTGTTGATTCCTCTGTTCCTGTTCGCGTTGTTTGTCCATTTCCTGTTGCTTGCGAGCTGCTTCCGTCTCGGCTTCGATCGCTCGTTGCCGACGAATGCCTTCATCCAAAAACGCAAACAGACCATAACCGCCTGTCACCGTCACTTCCACGGCGGGCATCAGGATCGGATCGGTTCGCGATATCGTGGGCATGATGACCGCGCGGTCCCAGC
>JAKEGR010000279.1 GCA_022615465.1 Planctomycetota bacterium
CATGGGTCTCAGTGTCGTGGACCTTGTCGTCATCGTGGCGTACCTGGTGGGCATGTTGTGGATGGGGGTTTATTTCTCCAAACGCAATGTGACCACCGACGAATATTTCTTGGGCGGACGCGCTTTCAAGGGGTGGGTGATCGGCTTGTCGCTGGTGGGCACTTCGATCAGTTCCGTATCGTTTGTGGCCTTTCCGGCGGATACTTTCAAAACGGCCTATTTGCGTTTGATCCCCAACTTGATGCTGCCGGTTGGCCTGATTGCGGCCTCGTACCTTTTTTTGCCCTTCTACCGAAGAAACAAGATCACTTCGGCCTATGAATACCTCGAGCTGCGATTTGGACCAGGCGTGTGTATCTATGGTTCGCTGGCGTACATCGTGGGACTGCTCATGCGGATCAGCGGCATCCTGTTCCTGGTGAGTGTGCTGGTCCAAAGCATGGTCGACCTCAGCCCGATCAGTTCCAGAATCCTTGCCCTGGTCGGTTTGCACGTTGGTCCAGAGAGCATGCCTACTGTCAATGCGATTGTGTGCATCCTGGTGGCGGGCCTGATTGTCGCATTTTACACAATCGTGGGAGGGATCACCGCGGTCATCTGGACCGACGTAATCCAAACGATCCTGTTGGCGATGGGAGCCATCGTCTGTCTGATCGTCGTCATCGTCCAAGTGCCGGGTGGGCTGGGAGAGATTTTTCAAAGGGCGTCCGCCGGCGGAAAATTCGGTTTTGCGGATTACCAAAACGGCACCTTGCAACCGGTCAGTTGGGATCTGACACTGCAAACCAAGACCGCTGCGATGATGATGTTCGTGGGGCTGAACGTCTGGATGCGGGAGTTTTGCTGTATGCAAACTGTAATCCAGCGCTATTCGGCGGCCAAATCGCTCCATGAAGGCCGAAAATCGTTGTGGGTCGTTGCCTCTTGCAGCATCCCCATTTGGTTGTTTTTCATGTTTCTTGGGACGTGCCTCTGGGTTTTCTATCAGGTGTACCCCACGTCTGAAACGACCGAGATGCTCAACGGTACTCGCAAGGCCGAAGATATCCTCCCGTTCTTCATCGTCCACCATCTCCCGCGTGGTTTGGCGGGGCTGGTCATCGCCGCGGCATGGGCCGCTGCCATGTCGACGCTCTCCTCGAGCATCAATTCCATGTCACAGGTCGCGGTGAACGACGTCTATCGCCGGCACATTGCTCCGGGGCGCGACGATCGCCACTACTTGAGAATGTCGGTGTGGGTCTCCGGGGCATTCGGCATGCTCATGGTCCTGGGGGCCATCTGGTTCTCTCTGGCCGATACGCCAACGCTCCTGGATGGTCTGACGGCGCTGACTTCCGTACTGGGAGGCGGCCTGTTCGGCCTGTTTATGTTCGGCATGTTCACGACCAAGGGGGACGGCCGCGCCGCGTTCTGTGGAATCATCTGCACGTTGCTCTTTGTGACTTGGACGGTCTTGCCCAAGTATGAGCTTCTGCCAGCCAAGTGGAGCGTACCCTTTGACCTGTACTACGTAGACTTCGTGGGCAATTTCGTCATGTTCGGAATCGGGTATTTGGCGGCAATCCTCTTGTTCCGCACGAAAAAACAGTATCCACACTTGACGATCTGGACGCAGGACACCTCCCGAAGCGCCGACTGATCCACAGGAATCCCCCATGACCCAGTTCAGCAATCAACCGACCGAGCCACTTCCTCGTGGTTCCTATCCCGCCTTGCTCACGGCGTTTCACGAAAACCACGCCATCGATTGGCAAGGTGTGGAGCAGCTCACCGATTACGCCATCGACAACGGCTCGGCCGGTATGTTTGCCGCGGGGCTGTCGGCTGAAATCAACTTTATGACCGATGAGGAGAAGGTTTCGCTGGTCCGGCACATCGTCCAGTACACGGCAGGGCGCGTTCCCATTGTCGGCTGCGCGATCACCACGGGGCCGCTGACAACCCAGGCCGAGTTGATCCGCCAGGTCAATGCCACCGGTGTCGACGCCGTCGCGATTTCCGTCTGCCAGTTGGCCAACAAGGACGAGGATGACCAGGCGTGGGTCCGCAACTGCCAAACGCTCCTGCAACAAACGCCTGAGAGAATTGCACTGGCCGTCTATGAGTGCCCCGCGCCCTACCACCGGCTGTTGTCCGAAGAAACCATCGCCTGGATCGCCCGCACCGGCCGATTCTGTTTCCTCAAGGACACCTGCTGCCGGGCGGAGGTGATTCGAACCCGGCTGGAGATCATTCGTGGCAGCCGCCTGAAATTGTATAACGCCAACACCGCAACGCTGCTCGACTCGCTTGAAGCCGGTGCCAGCGGCTTCTGCGGGATCGGCGCCAACTATGCGCCGGAGTTGTATGCCTGGCTCTGCCGGGAATTCCAGAACAGGCCGAAACTCGCCGCGGAGCTACACCAGTACCTGGCCGACTGCGTGCGTTTGACGGAAGGGTCAAGCTACCCAGTCTCGGCCAAGGAATACCTTCGGCAGCATGGCCTCCAACTCGATCGCTTCAGCCGCAAACGGCCACCCGACCTTTCCGGTGACTTATTGGCTGGTCTCAACTCCATGCAGCTTGCTGATAGCGTTTGGAAAGCCCGCATCCTGGGATAACCTGCCATCTCAGGCAGAATAGGATCAGTAGCTGTTTCCAGTGCAAGTGCCGCTCGGCTCGCGGCACCTACTGGTCAGCCCAATGTGAAAAAGCGGCAGGCTTCGGTTTTATTCTTTTTGTTGATTAACTGATCTGTATCTCCGTGTTATACTACGGATCAAGGGATCTGCTCTCCCGGAGAGCCATGCCTGAACTTGGCGATAGGCCTGGCTCCAAGATTGCTTTGCGCCCAGTTTTGTCCAAATCAACCAGTTGTACTATTGACCAGGAGGTTTTTGGGATGGGATCAGAACACTCGCATTCTCACTCGCATTCACATTCGGCTTCTGGCTGTGGCTGCTGCCTGTCGCTGGGACGCCGCGACTTCATGACCACCGTGGGGCTTTCGGCACTGGCGCTCCAATCGGGAGCGATGAGCCTTGCCTCAACCTTGATGGCCAATGAGACTTCTCCCTCGGTCAAGCCGCGCGTGCGTGCGGTCTTCGTCCGCCCCAAGACAGACCGCTACTGGATGGGATGGCCCGGAGCGTCCTACGATATTGCCGGTCGGCAGGCGGAATACACGAAGCTCTTGACCGAAGCCGCGGCCAGCAAAGGCGTGGATCTGCAGATCACCCAAGAGCCAATCGCCGACGCGGCGGCCATGAATGCCCTGCTGGAGGAGTGCAAGACATCGCCTCCCGATGGAATCCTCCTCACCGTCATGTGCCTGAACACGGGCTGGACAGAGACCGATCGCTTCGTCGTCGAGCGGCCGGCGCAGATCCCCACGATCGTTTTCAGCCCGATGGGCACCTCCTTTACCGGACATCTGGGAGCGACCCGCAACAAGCCGAAAACGCTGGTTGGCGCCACCCAGGATTCGACCTGGCTGGCCGAAGCGGTACACCTGTTCAAGACGATTGCCGACATGAAGGCCAGCCGGCTGCTGATCGTCGACGGTGAGAAGACCGAAGATAAGGTGCTGGACGTCATCGGGACGACGCTGCACTACATTCCGCTGACCCGCTGGGAAGAGGAACTCCGCGCCGTGGAGACTAGCGACGAGGTCAAGCAGCTTGCCGCCGAGTTCACCAAGACGGCCCAGGACATCCGCGAGCCAAACGCCCAGGACATTCTCAATTCGGCCAAGAACTATTTCGTCGCCAAGCGACTCCTGGCCAAGGAGAACTGCGACGGGATCTCGCTGAACTGCCTGGGACTGATGGGTTCGCGCCGCATCCAATGCCCCCCCTGCATGGCCTGGATGCAATTGAACGACGAAGGGAGCGTCGGTTGCTGTGAATGTGACTGGAACGCGGCCATCTCGCTGCGGCTGTGTGCGTTGTTGACCGGGCGGCCGGGCTATATGCAGGATCCTTGCCCGAATACGATCAACAACACGCTGATGGGAGCACACTGTTCGTCGCCGCGGCGGCTGCGGGGCTTCGACAAGGATCCCGAACCGTTGATCCTCCGCAACCACAGCGAATCGGCCCTCGGCGTTTCGCCCCAGGTTCTCTGGCCGGTGGGTGAACCTGTCACGGTGATGAAGTTTGACCAGCCGCAGAAACTCCTGGTGGGCACCGCCAAGGTGCTCGGCAATATCGACACTCCGCCCGCCGGCGGCTGCCGCACCTCGGTGGAACTGGCTATGGACAACATTGCCGATTCCCGCGACTGCAAAGGTTTCCACCAGTTGTTCGTCCTCGGCAAGTTCGACAGGCTATTCAAGAACTACTGCCAATTGGCCGGCATCGAGGTAGTGCCTGTGTAG
>JAKEGR010000280.1 GCA_022615465.1 Planctomycetota bacterium
GAGCCAAAAAGGTTGTGCCCACGGAGGCCGCCGGAAAGGAATGGTAGGACATATCGCAAGACCTCGACTCGTCACGGGAAGTTATGGGTTATCCCCTCGTATCTTCGGGAGAGGGTGAGGGCCGCTCCCCCACCCCAGCCCTCTCCCACTGGGAGAGGGGGCGTCGTTTCTACCTAGCGTACTGTCCCAGGAAGCGGCTGGCAAACCGCGGGGTTGAGCCGGTGTGTTGGCGAGCCTCTTCCGGGCGGCGAGACACACCAATCTGGGCGATTTCGTCATTGGGCCTATCCCGCGAGGGGGGGTGGTGTTTGATCTGGGCTTGGGCTTCTGCTAGGCTGGAATGCGAATCGTCGCGGTTCCGATGTCGCCATTTTGTTTTTCATTGTTGGTGCGGGACCGTACCATGGGGCTAAGTAGCAACGTGTCGTCCCAGCTAAGCATGGAGAAACATGACAATGTCTCGCTTGATTTCTGATCGTCGCCAATTCCTTCAAGCCACGGCAGCAGCCGGATTCGGTTATTGGGTTGCGGGTGGGCTGCAAGCCGCGGAGAGCAAATCACCGAATGAGAAGATCCAGCTTGCCTGCTTCGGCGTTGGCGGCAAGGGGCAGAGCGACGTGCAAAACGCTTCGAAGTTTGGCCAGATTTATGCGCTCTGCGATGTCGATTCGTCACGCCTCGAAGGCATGGCGAAGCAATACAAGACAGAGCACAACTTCAGTGATTTCCGGGAGTTGCTGGATCGCGTGGGCGATCGCATTGATGCGGTCACCGTCTCGACGCCGGATCATAATCACGCGGTGATCGCGTCGAAGGCGATGCGAATGGGCAAGCACGTGTATTGCCAGAAACCTCTCACGCACACGATTTGGGAAGCACGTCGGCTGGGCGAGATTGCCCGCGAGACGGGTGTGGCCACGCAGATGGGCAACCAATACACGGCATTTGCTCCGATGCGCAAGGCAGCCTATCAGATTCGCGCCGGGCAGTTGGGCGCGGTGAAAGAAGTCCATATCTGGACAAACCGGCCGATCTGGCCGCAAGGCGAGCGCCGGCCGATGGCCAGGCCGGTGCCGGCGACTCTCGACTGGGAGTCGTGGCTTGGTCCCGCGCCGTTCCGCGCGTACGGCGACGACGCTTACCACCCGTTCAAATGGCGCGGGTGGTGGGACTTCGGTACGGGCGCGTTGGGCGATATGGCCTGTCACACCTGCAACTTACCGTTCATGGCGCTTAATATGCGCGACCCGGTTTCCGTCGAGGCCGAGTGCGCGGAGCACGACGGCGACAGCTATCCCCCCTGGTCGAAGATCAAGTACGAGTTCCCCGAGCTTAACGGGCGCGCGCCGTTCACAATGTTCTGGTACGACGGCGGCCAGTTGCCCGCGCCGGAGTTGTTCAAGGACGTGACGCTGACAGTGAAGCGGGATAGTGGGGAGATACCGCCGCCCTATCAGAGCGGCGCGCTGCTGATTGGCGACAAGGCCACGATGTATGCCGCCGGGGATTATGCGGACAATGGAGTTCAGATCGTTGGTGACGTACCGGAACTGGACGTCGACTATCCTCGCAGCCCCGGGCACGAACGGGAATGGTTCGACGCGATGCGCGACCCGAAAAAGCCGGCGATGTCGAACTTCCCGGACTACGCGGGGCCGCTTGTCGAGACCATCCTGCTCGGCAATCTGGCGGTGTGGAAGCGCGGCCGCGTCGAATGGGATCCGGTCAACCTGAAGGCGCTGAACGATCCGACGCTGGAGCGGATCGTGCATTGCGAGTATCGCGACGGGTACGAGGTGTTGTAGCTCCCTCGCCGTCGTTTCTCCTCCGCTGCTCAGATCGGCTGCTGTTGATCGCCTGGCTTGGGCGGCGGCATGCCGGACGGCCTGTGCGGTGGAGGGCCTTCGGGGGGATTGTCGCGCCACGGCCTGCGCATGCCGTCCGGGCCGCGGTCGCGACGCGGATCCTCCGGTCCTCGCCGTAGCGGCTGGCCTGGGCCTGGAATGTCCCGCAAGAACAAGCCCCGATCCATGAAGCCTTGCAGCCATTCGTGGCTTGGCAAGCCGAGTTGATCGCCCAAGTACAATCGTTCGAGTTCGTCCTCCATTTCGTGTTGCGGCAGACTCAGTAACCTGGCGCGCTGGTCATGGTCGAGTTGCTCGGAAAAAAACCGCTCCAATGCTTCGGGTCCGCGCTGCGGTTCCAGCGATTCGCGCATCCAGCGAACCAGTTGCCAATCGCGGATGCGTCGAGGCGACCGGCTGGCCTTTTCCAAATGACTTCGCGATTCGGGACTGAGTTGCTCGATCAACCGGTTGCGAGTTGGCTCGGCCGCGTCACTGTTCATCAACGTGAACACGGCGATAAACAAGGCAGTCTTGTCATCGAGGTTGCGGATCCGTTCTTCGAGGTTGCGAACTCCCTGCTCCCGCAGCTTTTCGAACACTCCACGCCGCCGTAACTGTTCCAGGACTTGGGGTTTGCGCTGCTCGGCGATCGTACGGATTTCCCGGCGGAGCCGCTCGGACTCTTCCGGCGAAAGCTGTCGTGAAGCCTGTCGGCCATCTTCCGCGATGAGCTGTTCGATCCGACGGAGACGCTTGTCGGTGGGCAAAGTGCTCAGCTCGGCCCGTTCGCCGGGAGAGTGGCGAGAGAGCC
>JAKEGR010000281.1 GCA_022615465.1 Planctomycetota bacterium
GCAGCAGATCATCGAGCGTGCCGAAATCGAGGCCAGGTCTCGCCGCAAGGAAGTCGAGGTCGAGGCCAAAGAACTTGCCTTGCAAGAAAAGACGAAGATTGAGGCTCAGCTCAGTGACGCTCGGGAAAAACTCTTTGATCGGGAGCGACAACTTGGCAAGCAACAAGACATGCTCGAGCAACGAACCGACCAGTTGCAAAAGCAAGAGAAAATGGTCGAAAACAATCAGCGCAAGCTGGCCGAGAAAATTGAGGATGCAAATCGCCGACAATCGGAACTTGACGACCTGCTCAATATCCAGCGGCAAACCCTCCATCAAGTCAGCGGCTTGAGTGCCGAGGAAGCAAAGCGGCGTTTGCTCGGCAATCTTGAAAAAGAACTGGCTCACGAGCAGGGAGCACTGATTCTGAAGCAAGAGCGTGAACTGGCCGCGATCATCGACGCGAAAGCCAAGGAAACACTGATCACCACGATCCAGCGATTCGCCTCAACGCATTCCGCCGAGGCAACGACGAACACGGTCGACATTCCCAGCGACGAAATGAAAGGCCGCATCATCGGCCGCGAAGGACGCAATATCAGGTCGTTCGAAAAAATCACCGGGGTCGATGTGATCATCGACGACACGCCTGGCGTAGTGATCGTCAGCGCGTTCGATCCCGTCCGTCGCGAGGTCGCGCGAATCGCGCTCAACAAATTGATTGCCGATGGCCGAATTCATCCTTCGCGGATTGAAGAACTTGTTGCGGAGACCCAGAAAGAGGTCGAGCAGCAGATTCGGCGCTTCGGCGAAGAGGCCGTTCAGGAAACGCAGGTTCGCGGCTTGAATGATCGGATCGTCAACATGCTCGGCCGATTGCGTTACCGAACGAGCTACAGTCAAAACGTTTTGCGACATTCGATTGAGGTGGCATTTCTGGCCGGCATGCTGGCCGAGGAGATGGGCTACAACGGCGATTTGGCGCGGCGGGCCGGTTTGCTCCACGACATCGGCAAAGCGGCTGACCATGAAACCGAAGGCGGCCATCCGCAGATCGGCGCTGACATCCTCAAACGCTACAACGAATGCCCGGAGGTCGTCCATGCAGCACTCGGCCACCACGACGATATCCGTCCAGACATGCCGTACACGGTGCTCGTGGCGGCCGCCGACGCGTGCAGCGCCGCGCGACCCGGCGCGCGACGCGAAAACCTCGATCGTTACATTAAACGCATGCAAGAGCTCGAGCAAATCGCCACCAATTTCGAGGGTGTGGAACAGGCGTTCGCGATTCAGGCGGGTCGCGAAGTGCGCGTGATTGCCAGCACGGGCCGCACCACCGACGAATCGGCCGCCAAAATCTGCCGCGACATCGCCAAGGCATTCGAAGAACAACTCACCTATCCCGGTGAGATCAAGGTCACCATGATTCGCGAAAGCCGGTTTACCGAGACAGCCAGGTAAGGGGAGCGATTGGCAGTGAGAATCTTGTTTATTGGCGACATTGTCGGTAAACCCGGACGTGACATCGTCCGCCGCTCCATGGCCGGGCTTGTCGTCGAGCAGCGTCTCGATCTGGTAATTGCCAATGCGGAAAACGCCGCGGGTGGCTCTGGTCTCAGCCCCAGCATCTACCGCGAATTGGTTCGCGCCGGCGTTCAGGCGGTCACGCTGGGCGATCATATCTATCGGCGGAAGGAGATTTATCCAGTCCTCGAAAGCGAATCGAACATCGTCAAACCGGCCAACCTGCCGCCCGAGTCGGTCGGACGCGATTGGGCAGTCGTCGAAGCATGCGATGGCACCCGCGTCGGAATCTGTTGTTTGCTGGGTCGGCTCTTTATGAAGCCGGTGGACAGCCCCTGGCAAGCCGCAGATCGCGTGCTCGCGGCGATGCCTGGCGACATCCGCGTGCGATTGGTCGATTTCCATGCCGAAGCCACCAGCGAAATGCAACTGCTGGGACGGTATCTCGATGGTCGCGTAACTGCCGTTCTTGGCACCCACACGCACGTGCCTACCGCCGATGAGTGCATTTTTCCCGGTGGGACGGCCTTTCAATGCGACGTCGGTATGACTGGGCCGTTTGACAGCATCATCGGTCGGCGGATCGACCGCGTCATGGAGACGACCCTTACCGGCATGCCGACCGAATTTGAAGTTGCCTCGGGCGACCTCCGCCTCTGCGGTACGATCGTCGATGCCGATCCCAAGACCGGCCGAGCCATCGCGATCCGGCGGATTTCGATTACCGAATCCGATCTGCCGCGACTTGAGAAAACTACCCGCGAATAGCCCGAATGGACGCGGATCGTTGGTCTTTTCTGACCGCTGCCCTTTTCTCTTCAGCCCTTGCAGCTTGAAACATGCGAACTTCTTGGAGGCGGGATAAATGGGGGCGGTTCATTCTGTTGCGAGAATCGACCCTGCGACCGCCTGGCCCATCCCTGCTCACACGCCTCCGCGTTGTGAGAAATGCGGGCTAGGCATCAAGAGCATGCAGCACTTCGCGGGCCGCTTCAATCGTTGCATCGATATCTGCTTCCGTATGAGCGGCCGAAACAAACAGGGCTTCGTATTGGCTGCAAGGCAAGTAAATACCGCGATCGAGCATGCCCCAGAAGTAACGTGCAAACCGAGTCGTGTCGCAGCGGCTGGCCGTGTCCCAATCTCGAACTGGCTCGGAACTAAAGAAAAGCGTCATCATACTGCCGATGCGCGCAATCTGATGCCGTACTTCTGCCTCCACCGCCGCCGCACGTAACCCTGCCTCGAATCGCGCAGCCAGTTTCTCGAGCCGTTCGTACGGGGGTTCGTCGCGCAGCACTCGCAGCGTCGCGCAGCCAGCGGCTGTTGCCAGCGGATTGCCACTCAGCGTGCCGGCTTGAAATACCTTTCCGGCCGGCAGAACGTGGTCCATCACGTCGGCCCGGCCGCCATACGCGCCCACGGGCAGACCGCCGCCAACTATTTTTCCAAGCGTTGTCAGGTCTGGCGAAATGTCCAGACGCTCTTGGGCGCCTCCCGGCGCCACGCGAAACCCCGTCATCACTTCATCGCAGATCAGCAGCGCGCCGTGCCGTGTGGGGAGCGATCGCAGCGCGTCGAGAAATTCCCGACTCGGCACGACGACGCCCATATTGCCGACGACCGGCTCAAAAATCACTCCAGCAATCCGCGAGCCATGTTCACGAAAAGCTTGTTCCAGGCAGGCCGGATCATTGTAACGGAGCACCAGGGTATCGCGACTGGTGCCGACCGTGACGCCCGGTGAATCTGGGACGGCCAGCGTTGCCGCGGAACTGCCCGCGGACACAAGCAGGCTATCGACATGCCCGTGATAGTTTCCGGCAAACTTGACGATCCCATCCCGTCCGGTGTATCCGCGCGCAAGGCGGATCGCGCTCATCGTCGCCTCGGTGCCGGAATTGACAAGCCGCACTTTTTCGATGCTCGGTACGGCCGCAATGATCAACTCGGCCAGGTTGTTTTCTGCTTCCGTCGGCGCGCCAAAACTCGTGCCGCGATGAATCGCTTCCTCGAGCGCTGCCACAATTGCAGGGTGGCCATGGCCCAAGATCATCGGCCCCCAGGAGCCAACGTAGTCGATGTACCGATTGCCGTCGGCGTCCCACAGATACGCCCCCGCGCCGCGTGCGATGACAGGCGGCTCGCCCCCCACGGCGCCAAATGCCCGCGCCGGGCTATTGACGCCGCCAGGCATCAACCGCTTCGCGTGTGTGAATATCTTGTGGCTGCGTTCGTGTTTCATAGGTTCCATCGATCAATGAACAATTTCATTCACTCCTGTTCTTTCGTAGCAGCAAGCCGGTGCCGTGATTCGGCCACGATCTCGTTTGCCCAGGAATGCTGTTCATGCAGACGGATGATCGCCTGGTACATCGCCGCTGCCTGTGCTGGATTGGTGCCAGCCAGACGCTCCGCGGTATCGAGCCGCTCACGCAACAACGCAAGTTGCCATTCTACCTGCTTGCTCAGACTGGCGCGCAGCGACACCAGTCGGCGCTCAGCCAACTGCACGCACGCCGCCTGTCGCTCCTGCTGCTCGCGCTCTTGCCGGCCTGCCTTGGTTGATACCGAGTGGTGACCAGCTTCCGGATAGGTACTGGGTCCATACAGGTCGACGAGCGATTGTAGCATTGCGACGGCATCCTCGGGCGACTCTTCCGCCAGCTTGTCGGCGTGCAGATACAGAGTTTCCTGGGGCAGCAGCAAAGATGCCTCCGCATTGCCATTGCGGGAACGGACCTGTAGCCGCCGTTCCATCTTATCCAGCGAGATTCGATCCTGATATTGCTTCAACTCGGCAACGCGAGGATCGTTTGGGAATCGCGATAAGAATTCGTTGACTTCGTCCTCGACGGCCACAAGAGACTCGCTGCTATTAACATCGGTTTCCGATCTGACTTTGCGATAAAGCTGGTCAGCAGTCAGAGGTTGCGAAAGATAAATCGCCAAGATGCTTATGCCGGCCAACATGGCCATTGGCGCTGCCAATTGCCCCACCACGAGCAGCCAAGAACGTTTGTGTTCGGCCTGTTGCCGCGATGCTTCCGCTTCCACTGTCGTGAAATGGGCTGGATGCGGCGAGCCGGCCGGCTTTGTCTCGCTGGATGAACGGGCCACCCCGGCCACCGGTGGATTCGTTGCCTCGCTTCTCGCGGAAGTCCGTTCGTCGGCCGCCAGGGTGGTTGCATCTTGCAAAGCTGGATCGCCCAACGCCCGCTTGGCGTTTCTGTCCTTGATCAA
>JAKEGR010000282.1 GCA_022615465.1 Planctomycetota bacterium
ACCGCGATTCTTCGCCGAGTAAATCGCGGAATGATCCGCTCCCACAGGATCCGCTCCGCTAAACCACCAGATAGCGGCTGACCAGTTGATCGTTCAGATCAGACATCTCCCCCTGCGCCACGTTGCGGCCGCGATCCAAAATGAAAAACTTCTGACCGACGCGACGAGCGAAGGCGAGCTTCTGCTCGACGAACAACACCGTGAGATTGCGTTCCTTGTTGAGCCGCAGAATCACCTCGCCGATTTCGCGCACCACATTGGGCTGGATGCCCTCGGTCGGCTCATCGAGAATCAGCATTTTCGGTTCGATGACCAACGCCCGGCCGATGGCTAACTGCTGCTGCTGACCGCCGGAGAGATCGCCGCCGCGCCGCCGCAGCATTTTCTTGAGAACGGGAAACAACTCGAATATATACTCGGGAATCTCTTTCGCCCGATCCTTGCGCACCGGCAATCCAACACGCAGATTCTCTTCCACGGTCAGCTGGGAAAAAATCTCACGCCCTTGCGGCACGTAGCCGATGCCGACGCGCGCCCGCTGCTCCGGCCCGAGCTTGGCGATATCGTCGCCGGCGAAGCGAATTTCACCGCCGCGCGCGGGCAACAGGCCCATCACCGTTCGCAGCAGCGTGGTTTTCCCAACGCCGTTACGGCCCATCAAGCACACGCAATCGCCCTGCGCGACGTCGAGCTTGACGTCCCACAACGTGTGGCTCTCGCCGTAGAACTGATTGAGATTGGAAATTTCCAGCATCAGGCCCCCAGATAGACTTCGATCACCCGAGGATCGTTTTGCACCTCATCCATGGTGCCTTCGGCCAGAACATGCCCCTCGTGCAGCACCGTCACTTGCTTGGCAATGCTGCGCACGAATTCCATGTCGTGCTCCACCACCACAACCGAGTGCTTGCCCGCCAGGGAGGTCAATAAGTTGGCCGTGTGCTCCACCTCTTGCGGCGTCATGCCGGCCACCGGCTCGTCGACCAGCAGCAGCCTCGGGTTCTGCATGAGCAGCATGCCGATCTCCAGCCACTGTTTTTGACCATGCGACAAGCGGCCGGCGAGAAACTGAATCTCCTGCTTGAGTCCGATAGTCTCGACCACTTCGTCAATGCGCTCTCGCTCCTGAGCCCCCAGGCTAAGAATAAAGTTACGCCAAACGCGCTTGTCGCCCGCCATGGCCAGCTCGAGATTTTCGAACACCGTGAGCTGCTCGAATACGGTGGGCTTCTGGAACTTGCGGCCGATGCCCGATTGGGCGATCTGGTGCTCGTTCAATCCGGTCAGATCGATCGTTTGCCCGAAAAAAGCGGTGCCGCTGTCCGGTCGCGTCTTGCCGGTGATCACATCCATCATGGTGGTTTTGCCCGCGCCGTTGGGACCGATGATGCAGCGCAATTCGCCGTCGTCGATATACAACGACAAATCGTTCAGGGCGCGAAAGCCATCGAAACTGACGGTGATCCCCTCCAGATACAGAATCGGACCCTTACGGGTATCCAGATCGGGCGACGCCACGGGCTGCGTCTTCGCCATAAAGCTGAAGACGCGATCCCGTTGCTGGATGGATCGTATGTAGGAAACGTTGGAAGGCATCATGATGCGGTCGCCGGCTTGGCCTTAAGCTGCTTCATCTGATCCAACAGCCCCACTACGCCGCGCGGGAGCAGCAGCGTAACGATCACAAACAGCGCCCCCAGCGCGTACAGCCATGCCTCCGGCCAGGCGCCAGTGAAGTAGGTCTTGCCATAGTTGACGATAAACGCGCCGACGACCGCGCCGTAAAGCGTGCCTCTTCCGCCGATCGCGACCCACACCACCAACTCGATGGAGTTCAGCGGCGAGAACTCGCCGGGGTTGATGATTCCCACCTGCGGCACGTATAGCGCCCCGGCGATTCCCGCCAGCACGGCCGAGAACGTGAACACCCACAGCTTGTAGCTCTCGACTTTGTAGCCGAGAAACCGGGCTCTGTTCTCGGCATCGCGAATCGATACCACCACCCGGCCGGCTTTGGATGCGACGATGAAACGACAGGCGAGGTAGCCCAATATCAAAGCCAGCGCCGATAACAGGAACAGTGCGATCCGCGTCCCATCAGACTGCAGATTGAAGCCGAGAATGTCCTTGAAGTCGGTCAAACCGTTATTGCCGCCAAACCCCATCTCGTTGCGGAAGAACGCCAGCATGAGGGCGAAAGTCAGCGCTTGAGTGATGATCGACAGGTAAACGCCGGTGACCCGCGATCGAAACGCCAGCCAACCGAACACGAACGCCAGCAGGCCGGGCACTAGAACGATCATGATGGCGGCAAACCAAAACGAATCAAAGCCGTGCCAGTACCACGGCAGCTCTTGCCAGTTCAGAAACACCATGAAGTCCGGCAGTTCCGGATTGCCGTACACGCCGCGGTCGCCGATCTGGCGCATCAGGTACATGCCCATGGCGTAGCCGCCGAGCGCAAAGAAGGCGCCATGACCGAGGCTTAAGATTCCGCAATAGCCCCAGACCAGGTCGACCGCCAGCGCCAGCAGGGCGTAGCAGAGGTACTTGCCGAGCAGGGTGACGACATAGGTCG
>JAKEGR010000283.1 GCA_022615465.1 Planctomycetota bacterium
GACCACGATCGCCTGGTCGGATTTCAAATACCGCTCGAAGCCGGCGGGCCAGCGTTCCACTCCGGTGACGCGCTTCGGATCGACATTCCAGTTGAGTTCCCAGACCTTGATCTTGAACTGGTGGCGGATGACCTGCGCGCCCCTGGGGCGGTCGAATTCGAAGTACGCGAACCGGTTGCCGAACACCGCCTCGACGCCGATTCGCGGCTTGATGTCCATGGGGAAGGTCGACAGGCCGACTTCAGTGACCTCCTGGGCGGCATCGGTTTGGGGCAGCGGCAGCCAGACTTTGAGCTTGTTAGTGTGGTAGGGAGCGGTGACGACAGCGGAGAAATCGACATCATACGTCACCGGATTGGATTTCCTGGCCTGGTAGGGCAAATTCGGATCCAGGACGATCTTGTACCCGGATTGCCCCCTCGCGCTGGCCGTCGCGGCGGCAATGAGGAGACATGCCCAAACGAAATATTGCACTCTCATGGCTGGCTTCGACCTCCCGGTGCGCATCGGCTTTGGTGGAATATCTTATGGATTCCGCGCGAGATTGCTGGCAAGCGCCACGGGTTGATGAATTTCACGGGCGACCAGAGAACCTTGGTTCTGATGGTGTACGAATCCCGGCCAAGCTTCGCGTGTCTTAGAAACGAACCACGATGACCGAGATGCACTTGTCTGGGAACGGGCGTCCTGGGAATTTTTGGTCAGCAGTGGCGCAACCAGGTTGCGCCACTGCAAAACAAAAAAACCCAGTAAATACAACGGCCCGCAAGACAGCTAGAAACATTCGGCATCTTGATGTAAACTTCTGGCGTGTCGGCCCCATGGATGAATCGGCCGGCGGCATGGAGGGTTGGCAGGATGCCTTATCATTGGCCCGTGGATACGGATTTCGCTCTGTGGGAACTCGATGTCCTCGACCGCGATTGCCCGGTCTGCGGTCGCATGATGTACGTTTGCGACCATCGCCGTCGCTATTTCCACACGCTGGAAGGGCCCGTCGAGTTGGTGTGCAAACTCAACCACTGTCCCGATCCTGCCTGTGTTGGCCACGCCAAGACCAAGAGTCCGGAAACGGAGGTCGCGATCGCGCTGCCCAAGTGGGCGATCGGTTGGGATGTCCTGTGCTGGATCGGACATCGCCGCTGTTCGCGGCACTGGTCGATCCCCCAGATTCGCGGCGAGTTGTGGGACGATTACCGCATCGCGCTTTCGGAAGATTCCATTGCCCGCTACATCCGCCACTATCAGAACATGCTCGCGGCACGTCAGCAAGACGAGGCGGCGTTGCGGCAGGAGTACGCCGGGGTCGAGGAGATCATTCTCACGATCGACGGCTTGCAAACCGAGAAGGGACACGAGACGCTTTACGTCGTGCGTGAGGTGACCCAGAAGCGGGTGTGGTTTGCCGAGCCGTTGATTTCGGCCACGGCGGACGAAGTACGTCGTCTGATCGCCAAGGCCAAAGCGTGGGCCGACGCACTGGGCAAGAAGGTGGTGTTGTGGTTGTCGGATCGGCAAGACGCGTTTGTGACGGGGATCGCGGCGGAGTTTCCGGGGACGCCGCATCGCTACTGCGCCAATCATTTTCTGCGTGACATGGCCAAGCCGGTCTTGGACGCCGACAGCCACGCCAAGGTCGAGATGCGCAAGAAGGTGCGTGGTCTGCGGAAAATCGAGCAAGCGGTGCTCAAGCAGCAGAAGGCCGCGGCGGCGGCCAACGTCGCGACGCCCGCTGCACGCGCCAACGCGCCAGTGCCGTTAGCAGCAACGGCGGCGTCGTGCGGCGCGGCGGCCAGCGCCAGCGCCAGCGCCGAACCGCCGGCAGCGCCGGTGGAACCCACCGCGTCGGCCGGCAGCGTCGTGCTCGAGTATTGCACGGCGGTGCGTGGGATTCTCAACGACGATCAGGGGGGACCGCTGCAACCGCCTGGCTTGCGGATGGCCGATGCCTTGAGCGAAGTCCGCGAATCGATCCAACGAAACTTGGACGAAAAAAAGGGGGCTTCGCCGAAGCGCAACTCGACCGTTTGGCCGGCTGCATCGACCGCGGTCTCGACGCCGTCCGCACCGAACAAGAGGAACTGCGTGGCTACGTGAAGGAGATCGCCGCCGTTGCCGCGACGCTCGAACCGGGCCCAGCGAGTTGCGCCGAGCGGCAGCAGCAGTTCGCGGCGTTGCAGGATCGCTTCGAGAAAACCAAGACGCCGATCTACCAGAAAATGGCCCAGGTGATGGCAAGTTTCATGGCGGGTCTGTTCGTTGGCGCCGAGACGTTGGCGTCGCTCAAGGACAATCTGGATCTGGAGCGTTGGTTTCGTGTACCGAAGAGTCACGAGCGTCACATCCACGGTCATCGGCACGCGGGGATTCGCATCGTTTTGGAGGGACCAACGCTGGTACATGCGCTGGACGCGCATATCGCGCATCCGGAGCCATTCACGGTGGCCGAGTTGCTGCCGTACCGCACGGCCCAAGAACCGTCGAGCCAAACACAGGCCTTGGAGCGCCGCAAGATCATGCGCAAGGCGCGTTCGAAGAAGAAACGCCCGCTCCTCCTGGCCGACTTGGAGCGGCGCTACCGCGAATCATCGGAGTTTTAGCCGTGTCGCGGGCCGTTGTTAATTATCCATTTTGCCGCCCAGGGTTGGCGAGGTTGATGCGATGGCCATCACGGTTCAATGCCCGCGTTGCACGCATGAACAACAGATCGACGAGAGCAAGGCCGACAAGGGAGTTCCGTGCAAGATCTGTCATCACCTGA
>JAKEGR010000035.1 GCA_022615465.1 Planctomycetota bacterium
AAGCCCACCGCCAAAACGACGATGGGCCTTCTCAGAAAAATCATGTCGGGACAACAGGACGGCTATTGAACTTTTTATCGCTGGCATCCGGGGCTGGGAAGCCGGATTGCGGCGACAGTTTGACGGCGGAAAGTCCAATCTAGATTGACTTTGCGACCGCGCATCGCCTCCGCCATCGAATGCGGAGCACATCGTATTAGGACACGAGTTGCCCCATGCGGCCGCTCTGGTAATCCTTAATCGCTTGCTGAATCTCGGCCTGACTATTCATGACGAACGGACCTTGAGCGACAACCGGTTCATTGATGGGTTCGCCGCCCAGGACGAGCATTTTGGTGTCCTCTACGGCTTTGAAGGCAATCGAATCGTCGCCCTGGTCGAAACTAGCCAATCCAGCATTGCCGAGCGATTCGCCACTCACCAGTTCGATCCGGCCGCTCAGAACGAACAGCAAGGTCGTATGTCCCTTTGGCACGGCAAGCTCGGAAAGTTGTCCGGCGTTGAGGCGAACATCCCACAGATTGACGGGAGAGAACGTGTGGGCCGGGCCGTTCGTGCCGCCAAAGCTCCCCGCTATGACGCGCACTATGCCCGCCGTGCCGGGCAAGGGCACCACTGGTATTTGGGCTGCCTGGATGCTCTGGTAATGTGGCGGTCCCTTCTTGTGCTTCGCGGGGAGATTAACCCACAATTGCACCATCTCCAGTGTTCCACCGCGTTTCGTAAAGTCGCGACCGTGCATTTCTTCATGCACCAGCCCTGAGGCGGCGGTCATCCATTGCACATCTCCTTGGCCGATCAGCCCACCACCGCCCGTTGAGTCGCGATGTTCGACTTCGCCGGAGTACACAATCGTGACCGTCTCGAAACCCTTGTGCGGATGTTCTTCGACGCCTCGTGGCGTATCGGAAGGAGGGAACTCGGCGGGGCCGGCATAGTCCAACAACAAAAACGGGCTGATTCTCTGACCGTGGCTGTGGTGCGAGAAGATCGTACGCACGGGGAAGCCGTCGCCGACCCAATGACCGTGGCCTGCATGTTCGATTGTTAGGACTTTCTTCATGATTTCACCGTTACTGTTGAGTCAGATTCCAAACGCGCGGGAGCCGCAATCTGCCGGATTTCCGGTCATTCCTTGACGACCTCGCTTGAGAATTGAAGACCAGCCGTTCCGCCGGTTTCGATAAAGAGATTCATGAATGCGGGGACGGTTTCTTTCCGTGCCCAGTCGCGCTGGAGTTCGCACAGAAGCTGCGGCCAGGAAATCATCTTGCCCCCCGCCTGCTCGATGCGACGCAAAGCCGATTCGTGGGCCGTGACCGACGTGCCGCCCACGGCATCGACAACCACGTAGACTTCGTAGCCCTCGCGGATGGCATCCAAGGCCGGAAAGGTCAGGCAGGCCTCGGTCCAGAGCGCCGTCATGATGAGTTTTTTGCGGCCAGTGGCTTTGACCGCCTTGACGAACTCCTCGTCTTCCCAGGAATTGATAGTCGTGCGGTCGTAGGTCGGCAGGTCCTTAAGCACCCGGCGAAGCTGCACGATGGGCGGCTTGTTAAGCCCGGTCTTGACGTTCACGGTCGAATGGATGATCGGCAATTGATATGCCAGGCCGATCTTGGCGACGCCAACGATATTGTTGACCAGAAGCTGCCGGTCCATCGACGCGATGGAATTCACCTGCACTGGCTGATAATCGATGATAATCAACGCCGAGTTCTTCGGCGTAAGCAACTGATCCTTCGCCGGGTCGCGAATGGGTTCACTAGCCATAGGTACTCCTTCTTATGTGATGGGATCGTTTATGCGTTTGCGGCGATCATTTCTTCGCCTGCGCGGTTTGCAAAAGCTCCAGTTTGGTTTCGTGCCCGACTTTTTGCACGTTCTGGGCCTTATCGTAGCTTTCCATGAGGGCGCGGTACGGCGGGACAATGTGATCGACCATGACCTGGGCAAAATCCATCGCGTCGGAGCGGTTCCACGTGCTCATGAGTTCGGCGAGGACGGCATAGGTGTCGATGGGCATCGCACCGGCTTGGGTGACGCGGGCAATGGTCACATCAGTCGCCATCTTGGACCAGTTGCCTGATGCGTCGATGATGCAGAACACCTTGTACCCGGCAGTCAGGGCGCTCAGCGTGGGGAATGCCATGCAAACGCTGGTAAGCGTGCCCGCAATGAGAAGCGTCTTGCGTTTGGTTTTGGCAATTGCCTCGACCCACTTGGGGTTGTCCCAGGCGTTGATCTGCCCTGTGCGCGGGATGTACACCGCTTCAGGACAATACTGATGGATTTCAGGAATGAGCGGGCCGTTGGGGCCGTCGGGCACTGACGCGGTCGTGAATGTTGGAATCTTTGCGAGATGGGAAACTTTCGCCAAAGCACAGACGTGGTGGCGCAGGGTCGGCTGGTCGATGTCCCGAACCAGTTGGAAAAGGCCGCTCTGGTGGTCCACCAGCAGCAAGACGGCATCGTTCGGGTCGATCATCCACTTGTTTACTTCAGGCATGGCACACTCCTCGTTTGGTTGTTATCCGCCGGGGCGGAATGAAACCGCCCTGACTACCCTTGACTTTTATCGCTACTCTGGCAACAAATCAAGTATGGTCTTTTTTGTAACACAGTATCCCAAATGATACTAGAGGAGCCAATGGCCACGAAACCAGCCAGAAAAAACACTAGGAAGAGCGTGGGCTGCCCCGTCGAAACCACGATTGAGGCGATTGGTGGGCGCTGGAAGGTTCTGATCATTCACCATCTGCTTGAGGGAACCAAGCGGTTTGGCGAATTGACCAGGCTGCTTGATGGAGTGTCCGCCCGCACCTTGACGCGGCAATTGCGCGAACTGGCTGAAAGCGGCGTCATCGAGCGGTACGTGCATCAGCAGATACCGCCCAAGGTCGATTACTCGTTAACGCCTTTGGGTCGAAAACTCGCTCCCATTCTCTACGCCATGCACGAGTGGGGTGAAGAGGTCGAAAAGCGTCGCATACGCTCAAAGCCGTAATTCATGCTCCGCGTATCGAGAGAAAGAGGACGACAATGTGCGAATGTTGCCGAGGAAATACGTGCAACGCCAGATCAAAAACGCAACGCCACCCAAACATCAGTCCAATGTCACTGCAATAGTCGGGGCGGCCGGATTCGAACCGGCGACTTCCTGGTCCCAAACCAGACGCGCTACCAGGCTGCGCTACGCCCCGTTAGGCTTCAGGCATCGTACCTGTGCAGTGCGCTTGCGGTCAAGCCGGGCAGGACGGAGCAGGAGCGGAGCACGGAGGGGGCGGAAACCGGGAGCGAGCCT
>JAKEGR010000284.1 GCA_022615465.1 Planctomycetota bacterium
AACAAGTTTGCCGCCAACCGGGAAGGAGTTTTCCATGCCCTCTAGCAGGGACATCACAGGTGCGCGGCGCGGCGGAACTACCAAGAAAAACGCTTTCTGTTCGTTCTGCCGAAAGAGCTATCGCGACGTTGGCCCGCTGGTCGAGGGACCGGGCGACGTTTACATCTGCGGCGAGTGTATCGAGCTTTGCCAGTCGATCCTCGACCAGGAGCGTAAGCGGCGCGGCAGCAGCAAGCAGTTGTTCACTCGAATCCCCTCGCCACGCGAGATCTTGGAGCAACTCAACGAGTATGTGATTGCCCAGGAGTCTGCCAAGCGAGTCCTCGCCGTGGCGGTACATAGCCACTACAAGCGTCTCGTCGCGGCCGAGGATGAGTCCGATGTCGAAATCGACAAATCGAATATCCTGCTTGTCGGTCCCACTGGTTGCGGCAAGACGTTGCTGGCGCGGACACTGGCCCGCAGCCTCAACGTGCCATTTGCCATTGGCGACGCCACCACGCTGACCGAAGCCGGCTATGTTGGCGAGGATGTCGAAAACTTGCTGCTGAAGTTGCTCCATGCAGCCGACTTTGACATCGAAGCGGCCCAGCGCGGCATCCTCTACATCGACGAGATCGACAAGATCGGCAAAACCAGCCAAAACGTATCAATTACGCGCGATGTGTCAGGCGAAGGCGTGCAGCAGGCCCTGTTGAAGATGCTTGAAGGCACTACCGCCAACGTGCCCCCTCAAGGCGGCCGCAAGCACCCTGAGCAGCAGTACATCCAGATCGATACCACGAACATTCTGTTCATTTGTGGCGGTACGTTCACCGGCATCGACGACATCATCCGCAAACGTCTTGGCCGTCGTTCGATTGGCTTCACGCAAGACTTGAAGTCGCACACCGATCTGGGTCTTGCCGAAACGCTGCCGCATGTCACGGCGGATGATCTGATCGAGTTCGGCATGATTCCGGAGCTAGTCGGTCGGCTGCCGGTCGTATCTGCCCTGACGCCGCTCGACGAGGCCGCGCTCATTCGAGTTTTGACCCAGCCGAAAAACGCGCTGACAAAGCAATACCAACGGCTCTTTGCCATGGAAGAGGCTGATCTACAGTTCACCGATGAGGCGCTCAAGGCAATCGCCCACAGGGCGCAAGAGCGCGAAACGGGCGCTCGCGGTCTGCGGTCGATCATTGAACTCGTCATGCTCGACATCATGTTTGATCTGCCCGAACAGCCTCGCGGCAGCCGCTACATGATCACGGAAGAAGTGGTCGATGGCAAGAAACTACTGTTGAGTGAACAGCCGCAGACGAAAAGCGCGTAAGGGATGTGAAGGCGTCTCCGGCTTGTGCCCTTCGCCAGACAGGTTGCCTGAGTCTTGGCCCGGCAACTAAGTTGTATAGACCACGGGCGCGCTGTTCTGCGTGGATTGAACGATGGCTTATCGGATTGCGTTGATTCCGGGCGACGGCATCGGGCCGGAGGTTGCGGCGGCGGCAAGGCGGATCGTGGAAGCGACTGGCCTGGCCGTTGAATGGCACACAGTGCAGGCAGGGCAATCGGCGCTCGACACGCTCGGTTCCCCATTGCCCGAAGAAACGCTGGCGGCGGTTCGCAATGCCGATGCCACGCTCAAGGGACCGACTGCCACGCCCAGCGGCACGGGCTTCCGCAGCGTGAATGTAGAGTTGCGGCAACGGCTGCAGCTTTACGCCAACTACCGGCCGGCGCGATCGATGCCCGGCGTGCCCTCGCGTTACGAGAATGTCGATCTCATCGTTGTCCGCGAGAACACAGAGGGGCTGTACAGTGGCCTTGAGCACGAGGTGGTGCCGGGTGTTGTGGAGAGTTTGCGGGTGGTTACCGAGTCAGCCTCGGAACGGATTGCCCGGTTCGCGTTTGAAACAGCCCGCCAGCAAGGCCGCCGGCGCGTTACCTGCGTCCACAAGGCGAACATCCTGAAATTGAGCGACGGCTTGTTTCTCAGGACATGTCGCCGGGTGGCGGAAAGTTTTCCGGACATCCAGTTTGACGATTCGATTATCGACGCCACCGCAATGAAGCTGGTGATCAATCCGCAGGCGTTCGACGTGATGGTCATGGAAAACCTGTTCGGCGACATCGTTTCCGACTTGACGGCCGGGTTGGTAGGCGGCCTTGGTTTAGCACCGAGCGCCAACATAGGTCACGGCGTCGCAGTCTTCGAGGCGGTGCATGGTTCCGCGCCGGACATTGCAGGAAAGGGGCTCGCCAACCCGACGGCGCTCATTCTTAGCGCCGTGTTGATGCTCCGCTACCTGGGCGAAAAAGAAATGGCTGACCGGGTCGAAACCGCGATTCGCTCGGTGTTTACACGGGGCAAGGTGCTCACGAGCGACCTGGGTGGTCGGGCGACGACGAGTCAGTTCGTCGCGTCCGTGTTGGAAAACCTGCCGTGACTCGACTGGCTAAAGACGCGGATCGACTCGAACCAACGCGATTGCCAGCGCCCATCAGCAGCGGGAATTACTTTCGCGGCAGCACCGATGGCACGTTGATCCGCCGATACGCTCCGCCATGAGCTTGGGCGATCGATCGTAGATTGAATTCGCTATCGAGCGACTCAATGCCCATGCCAAGCGTGTGGATCGTGAAATTCCACTGTTTGGGACGTGTCAGATGCGTCATGACATCCTGTCGCACACGCTCGTTGTAATGCAGAGTGCCATCCCACAACAGAAATACCGCCTGGGGTTGGAGTGACGCGGCAAGATCCATCGCCTTGATGAGTTCGCGGTTCTTGCCCGACGCCAGGCGGACGCGTGTGAGCCATTCACCGAGCCGCTCCTTGTTTTGCTCAGTTGCAAGTACAAGAGCCGGTTCCGTTTCCGGATAGAACATGGGGTATGTCTTGTCGCT
>JAKEGR010000285.1 GCA_022615465.1 Planctomycetota bacterium
CGAAAGTTCCCAACCACCGGTAACGAGTGCATCTCGGCGAAAACGTCTTTGAAGTCGACTTCGGTGCCTTCAAATTCAACTTCCACGACGTAGGCGATGTTCTCGTAGATGTCGCCTTGCACGCCGATGCGCGCTGTATCGAAACCAAACTCGTTTTCCCGGTCGGTATCGAAAAATTCACTGGTCTCGTCCTCGTCATCGTAGGCGATGCCATCGACGAACAAGCGGCCTCGCCACTTGTAGGTTGGCTTCTCGATGATCTCGATCTGCTTGGGAGTACTCTCCTTCGACGGTTCGGACGCAGGCTCTTTGGCGGGCTTCTTGGCTTGTTGGGCTTCCATCTCGCGGATAGTGTTCTCCAACGCCGCGATGCGCTCGGCGAGTGGCGCTTCCTCGGTGCCGCTCGCGGCTTCGTCCTCAACAGCCGGGACTGCTTCGTCCCAGGCCGTTTCTACAAGCAGACCAGGACCAGGCGCGAAGAGCGGCGGCGAATCGTCGCCCAACGCGGGATGGGCCGCGGCGCAGAGCCACAACACGGCGGCCAAGCCTGCCGGTTTCACGGCGGCGGCAAGACGGAACGACGCGCGGGCATGGGATTCGAGAGTCATGGGTTGGTTGTCGTGGGAGTGTGCTGGTTCGCGTGACAAGAGTCCCATTTGCCGTGGTGACAGGCGGCTCGCCCGTCGATTTCCCCGAAAAACGGACGACCTGAGACGTCTCTCGAGGCGACTCGTCAGGGGGGGCCGAATCACGGCTCCGAGAATTGGCATCGGCGGCGCGCTGGCCGGAATATCAGCACCACCGGCACGAAACGAATAGCTATCACAACCGGCCACGTGGAGAATCGGAATAAGCGGCAGGGCTTAACTTCGGTTGCCTGGCGTGCGATCCAAAAGCCAACCTTCTCCATCGTCCGTACTGCGTCAAGGTGGTTCACCACCCGACGCATCAGCGTGGCGGCTCGGTGGCGCGCGTGGCCAGGTTTGGCTCCGGCTGGTTCATGAGAAACGCGAAGAGGTCGGCCACCTGTTCCAGCGTGAGCGGGTTGAGCAGCCCTTCGGGCATAACGGAAGTCTTGCTGGGGGCAACCTCTTCGATGTCGTCGGCTGTCAGCTCGACCTTCCGGCCGTCGGATTGCAGCACGACCATGCCGCCGTCGGGATGATGCGCTGCGACGCCGGCGTAGGTGAGGCCATTGGCAATGACGATCTGGCTGGCGTATTGGTCGGAAACGACCTGCGACGGATAGACCATCGACTCCAGGATTTCCTTGCGCTGGAAACGTTGGGCGACCGTGGTCAGGTCGGGACCGAGCGATTCGCCACTGCCGCCGCAGCGGTGGCAGTTGATGCACTGCCCATTTTGGAACACTGCGGCACCGCGGGCGGGATCGCCGGCGTGTCCTTCCGAGCTTTCCAGAAAGCTCACGAGTTCGTCATAGCTCCATTTGTTCGGTTGGCTTTCTTTTGGCAGTTCGGCGGGCAGTTCGTTCGGGTGGGTCTCGGCATACCATTGCTGCCAGGCGGCGAGCTGATCGGCCACGGGTGCGCCGGGCTGCGTGGGCTTTTGATCGGTCCAATGCGAGAGCAATTGCACGGCCCGGTTGCCGACGGCGGCCGGCATGCGCAGGCCGAGGAGAATGGTGTTGCGGAATGGCTCGGCGGTTTCGGGCCGACGGTCCACGTGCGCGAGGGCGCTGAGCACCTCTTGTGCGGCCACTCCTTCGATCGTGCGGAGCGAATCGACCAGGACCTCCCAATTCTCGCCGTTGGGATTTTGGGTGAGGCTCATGGCGACCGGCGCGCGGCGGTCGGGATTGCTGGCGTAGACGTTGCGGAGATAGGCCATCGATTCGGCTTCGCCGCTGCCCCCCAGCACGGCGACGGTGCCGACGCGAAGCCTCGCGATTGGTTCGCCGGACAGGTGTTCGGTGCGGCGGTCGAGGGCACGGATCTCCGCGAGGATTTGCGTGCTCGGGTTCTCGGGCAACCTGGCCAGAATCGAGAGGGTCGAGATGGGGAAGTTTTCGCCGGCGGCGATCACCTGGCGGCGTTCGGCCAGGGTGAGGTTGGTGAAAAAGTCGCGGGAGAAGTTTTCGAGGTACCCGCTCACGCTGTACCCGCCTTCCATGCCGCGGGCCTGCTCGAAGTAGTGGAGCATGGCGAGTTTGTCGGCGGTGGACCAGCCGCCGGTGATCCGCGAGGCATAGGCGGCGATTTGCAGTTTTTCGACCGCGGGGATGTCGGCGGCGACCTGGGCGGCCAATTTTCGGGTGGCCTCCGGCGGTTGCAAGTATGCGAGGAGGCGTACCAACTCGCGGTTGTGGAGTGCGTTGGTCGTCGGATATTCGGAGGCAATTTTTGGCCCAAGATCGGGAACTTGCCGCGGCGTGATCTGGCCGCGATGGAGAGCGAGTTGGATCACGCGGAGCGTATCGAGGAAGACGGCGTCGTCGGCTGGGGTTGGGGACGGCGTGGCGCGCTCGAGCAAGGCTTCCGCACGCGCCAGGATCTGCAAGGCAAGTGGTGGCGATGGGTAGGCGGCCAACAGGCCAGTAGCGCCCTGGAGAAACACGCGCGGGGACTCGGCCGTGAGGACTTGCTGCTGCCAGGCTTCGGCGGGCGTTTTTTCCAGTGCGCGGCGGGCGGCAAACGCCAGGAAGCGATCTTCGTGGGCCAGTAGTTCGAGGAGCGAGTCGACGGGGGCCGATTGCGGATCGCGATAGCCAATCGATTCGCACGCGACGCGGCGGACGAACGGATCGGGGTCGTGAAGCAGCTTTGCGAGCGGCGCGTCGTACGCCGGATTGAATTGCGACCCGCCGCCAGCCGGTGCCGGCATGCGGACTCCCATCAGGCGCGCTGTCTTGATGCGGATTGACGGGTCACGGTCCTCGGCAAGTGCCGTCAGCAGTTGCGGCGACGGGGCGGGGCCGAAGAACACCATCAGATCGACGGCGCGGAGGCGGTCTTTGGATTCGGCGCGGCGATCGTTGATGACGCGAGTCAGTTCCGATTCCCAGCGGTCGCCGAGGCTGTGTTTCACGGCCGCGATTCGCACCCTGGCCCAATCGCTGGTGAACTGCGGCTGCCGCAACGCACGCTCGATTCCTTTTCCCAGTTGGGAGGCTTCGGGCGGCACCTTGCCGTTCCAGCGGATCCGATAGACCCCGCCATCGGTACCGCGACCACCGGTGCAGAAATAGAGCGCGCCGTCCGGACCCACGTCGAGGCCGGTTACGTTCAGCGGCCGGCCCTTCAGGAGAGTTGATTTCTTGGCGAGGTACGTGGCGCCGTGTCGTTCCAAATGAATGGCATGGATTTGCCCCGTGGCCCAGTCGCCGACGATCATCGCGCCTTGCAGCCGTTGCGGGAACTTGACATGGTCGTAGATCACCACGCCGGTGGGAGAGCCGGGGCCGATATCGAGGGCGGCAGGCAGGCTATCGAGATAATACTCCGGCCATTTCGCCCACCCGCTCCGCCAGCCCGCTTCGGTCCCGGGCGGGACATGGTTGATGCGAGTCGGGCGATACCAAGGCGCGCCAATATCCCATTCCATGTCGGCGTCGTAGGTGAGCAACTCGCCATCGCGGTTGACGGCGAAGTCGTAAGGATTGCGGAAGCCGCCAGCGAACCGCTCCAGAAAGCTGCCTCGCATGTCGGTGCGGAAGATGGCTCCGCCCGGTGCGGGAATGCCTGCCGCGTGGCCGTTGGGGTCTTCGTGGCGTGGTTGGACGAGGTCGCCCTCCCAGAAGCTGGCGTACGGGCTGCGGGCATCCGCGGTCACGTCGGGTTGCACATGGTTGCCGTGCAGAACATAGAGCAAACCTTCTGGTCCAAGGTGGACCGCATGGGCGCCGTGTTCGCCAAAGACCCCACGGAAGCCAATGTGTTTTGTGATGGCGTCGCTGCGACCATCGTCATTCAGGTCGGTGATGCGATAGAGCGCGCTGCCGTCAGGCCCATCGCCGACGGCAAAAACGATGTTGCCGAACGAGAGGATTCCCTGGACGTTCTTGATATGTTCACAGAATGATGTAACCGCTGCGAACGCGCC
>JAKEGR010000286.1 GCA_022615465.1 Planctomycetota bacterium
GCACGATGGAAAAACCTCGATGTTTGTGCATGCGTGGCGGATATTACAGATCGGGCGCGAATCGAACGGATTCTACGAACGGAGCGGCCATCGAGCGTCTTCCACGCGGCGGCGCACAAACACGTGCCGATCATGGAGGTCAATCCCGGCGAAGCTGTGAAAAACAACATTCTCGGCACCATGACGATCGCGGACGCGTGTCTGGCAAATGGTGTGGCCAAGATGGTGATGATCTCGACTGACAAGGCCGTCAATCCCACGAGCGTGATGGGTTGCACCAAGCGCGTCGCGGAGATGTACGTGCAGGGATTGACCGAATGCGGCGTGACCCACTTCGTCACCGTGCGGTTCGGCAACGTACTGGGCAGCAGCGGTAGCGTCGTGCCGATTTTTCGCCAGCAGATCGCCGCGGGAGGGCCGGTCACGGTCACGCATCCGGACATGACCCGGTATTTCATGACGATCCCCGAGGCGGCCCAACTTGTTTTGCAGGCCGGGACGATGGGGCGGGGCGGCGAAATCTACATGCTGCATATGGGTGAGCCGGTTCGGATACTCGACCTGGCCCGCGACATGATCACGCTGAGCGGCCTGCGACCCGGCGTGGATATCGAAATCATTTTCACCGGCAAGCGGCCCGGCGAAAAGCTTTACGAAGAACTGGCCAATGAAGGCGAGAATCTCGGCGCGACAAGCCACCCGAAGATCGGAATCTGGAAATACCGTCCGGAAAACCGGGACCTGGTCCTGGCCGGGATTGATCGATTGTTCGCGTTGGCGGATGGCGGCGACCTGAACGAAATACAACTGCAGCTCAAGGCGATCGTTCCGGAATACAATCCCAACGGCGAAGCATCTTTGAAACCGTCGGCCGCCCGACTGGCTGCAGTGTCCGCCTAGTATTGCCTCTCAAGGGTTTTGAGGCCCCAAGTCGATAGTTCATCATGGGTTCAACTCCCGCCATCCCAGATACGGCCGGCAATGCGCCTGCACGGGTGTCGGCTGTGCGAAATGTCGATCTGGCGCGCATTCTTGAATTAAACGTGCCGGTGTCAGCGATTCTCGCGGAGCGGTCTCTTACGGTAGAGACCATTTTGCAGATCCGCCCGGGGACGATTCTTGAGTTTGATGTGCCGTTCGGCTCGGACCTGTCCCTTGTCGTGGGTAATCGGATTTTGGGGCACGGTCAGGCCGTCAAAATTGGCGAGCACTTCGGAGTGCGCATCACGGAAATCGACACGGTTCGACATCGTATCGAAGCGTTGGGTCAGTCCTAGTCACGCCTCGCCGCGAACACCCGATCATCCGGAATCATTCGATTTTCCCGGCTTGGGATTGTCCTGGCTTCGACCACCTAGGTGCTCGGCAAGGAAGTGCTCGGCACGCCCATAGAAGTCGAGGCGATTTTCCGGCCTGGCGAAACCGTGACCTTCGTGGGGATATTCGACGTACTCAACGACTTTTCCGGCCTTCTTGAGGGCATCGACCATTTGAAGCGACTCAGATTTCTTAACACGCGGGTCGTTGGCGCCTTGAGCGATGAGCAGCGGCTTTACGATCTTGTCAACGTGAAAGAGCGGCGAGCGTGACTTCAAGAACTCGGCATCCTTTTGCGGGTGCCCCACGCGCTGCCAGAGAATGGGCTCAAGCGGCTTCCAATACGGTGGAATGGTTTCCTGAAAGGTGATGAGATTGCTGGGGCCGACGATGTCCACGCCGCATGCGAATACGTCCGGAGTAAAGGTCAAACCGGCCAGTGTGGCGTAGCCACCGTAAGATCCGCCGAAAATCCCGACTCGCTTGGGGTCCGCGATTCCCTGATCGACTGTCCATTTCACGCCATCGATCAGGTCGTCATGCATCTTGCCCCCCCATTCGCGGTTGGCGGCGTTGAGGAAGTTCTTTCCGTAGCCGGTTGAGCCTCGATAGTTGATCTGCAAGACGGCGTATCCGCGGTTGGCCAGCCACTGCACTTCGCCATCGTATCCCCAGCTATCGCGTGCCCAGGGGCCGCCATGCACGTTCAGCACCAGCGGCAAATTCTTCGGCTCCACTCCGGGTGGAAGGGTCAGGTAGCCCTGCACCGTCAATCCGTCGCGAGCCTTGAAGCTGATCGGTTTCATGCTCGCAAGGGCAAGGCCCGAGAGAGCCTTGCGATTGACGAAAAGCAGTTGCGCTTTCTTGGTCGTGCGATCAAAGGCGTAATAGTGAACCGGTCCGTTGTCGATGTCGAAGACCACCAACCAGGTCTTGTCGGCCCGGTCGCGATTGGCTACGTTGAAGTCGCCGTCTCGAATGGCTGCGATGGCCGCAAAATCATCCTTGATCGAATCGTCAATAATTCTCCAGCTTCGCCGTGCCTTGTTGAAACCGACTGCCTGGATGGCATGTGTATCAGGGTGGATGAAGAGATCGGCCACGTCGGCCTCGTCGTCTTTGACGATGGTCTTTTCCTTGCCGGTCGCGAAATCCAACTCCCGAAGCTCACCGGTGTTGCTGCCGATGCTGCTGATGACGTAGATGCTCTTTCCGCCTGGAGCGACCGCTATGGGGCCGCTGGTGAGGGCGTCTTCCGGTCCCCAGGCCGCCATTTGTTTGAATGGAGCGTTGCCATCCTCCCGGCCCCAGAAAGCGATACCGCCATCCGACATCATCTTGGCTCCGCCGCGTACGCGGTATTCGTGATCAGCGACCC
>JAKEGR010000036.1 GCA_022615465.1 Planctomycetota bacterium
TGAAATTTGCTCCGCGGGCCGAGACAATGGCCGCGAGAAGTTTCGCGACTTTTTTCCGAGATGCCCAGCCAGCAGGCCACCGTGCTGGTGCTTGTTATCAGGCCTTTTTCCGGCCGGGCCTTTTGGCCCCCTTGCCGCTAACGATCTTCTTGGCCGACTTCTTCTTTGCTTTCTTCTTCACCGATTTGGTGGCTGGCACCGTCTTTTTCTTCGTGGCCGAACGACCCTTGCCGCCGAAAATGTTTTCCCAGTTGTCCGAGTACTTCTCCGTGGCGCCCATTCGCGTGATGCTCATGGTGGAATCGTCTCCTTAATTATTCCGGAACGCCAGAGACGGCGTTCCCTACATTTTGGTTGCGGCCGCAAGCCGCGTTAAGTTAGTGGTGCTGTAGTTTCTTATACCGAAATCGTTGCGGCTCGTCTGCGCTCTCACCCACCCGCTCGCGGCGTTCGCGCTCGTACGTGTCAAAATTACCCTCGCACCAACGGACGTACCCATCGCCTTCAAACGCGAGGATGTGCGTGGCCAGCCGGTCGAGAAACCAGCGGTCGTGGCTCACAACCACGGCACATCCGGCGAAGTTCGCCACGGCCTCCTCGAGCGCCCGCAACGTATCGACGTCGAGGTCGTTCGTCGGTTCGTCGAGGAGCAAGACATTCGAGCCGCGCCGCAGCAGTTTCGCCAAGTGGACGCGGTTCCGCTCTCCGCCCGACAGAATGCCAACCTTCTTCTGCTGGTCGGGGCCGGTGAAGTTGAAACGCGACACGTACGCCCGGGCATTCATCTTGCGGCCGGCCATTTCGAGTGTGTCATGCCCGCCCGATATTTCCTCGTACACCGTATGATCGGCCGCGAGGCCGTCGCGACTTTGGTCAACATAACCGAGCTGGACCATACGGCCGATCTTCAACTCGCCTTCGTCGGGCTGTTCCTGACCCATCAATATCCGCAAGAGCGTGGTTTTGCCGGCGCCGTTCGGACCGATGATGCCGACGATCCCGCCGGGCGGGAGACGAAAGTTGACATTTTCAAAAATCACGCGGTCGCCATAGGACTTGCCGAGACGCTGAGCCTCGACCACGACTTCGCCCAACCGTGGCCCGGGAGGAATCTGGATTTCCAATTCGTCGGGTTTGTCCTTGAATTCCTCCGCCGCCATCGACTCGTAGGCCTTAATGCGGGCCTTACTCTTGGCTTGTCGGGCTTTGGGGGCGGAGCGGACCCATTCCAACTCGCGGGCCAAAGCGCGCTGCCGCGCCGTGGCTTGTTTTTCCTCGACTTGGAGCCTCCGCTGCTTCTGTTCCAGCCACGAGGAGTAGTTGCCCTCAAAAGGATGGCCCTGACCGCGGTCAAGTTCGAGGATCCACTTGGCGACGTTGTCGAGGAAGTAGCGGTCATGGGTGACGGCTACGACAGTGCCTGGGTACTCTTCCAGATGTCGTTCGAGCCAAGCGACACTCTCGGCATCAAGGTGGTTGGTCGGTTCGTCAAGGAGCAATAGATCCGGCCTTTGCAGCAAGAGCTTGCAGAGGGCGACACGCCGCCGCTCGCCGCCGGACAGCTTGGTCACGTCGGCATCGCCCGGCGGCAGATTCATCGCATTCATGGCGATTTCGATTTGCCGGTCAAGCTCCCAAGCATTCGAGGCGTCGATTCGGTCCTGCACGCGGGCCTGCCGATCCAGCAGTTTTTCCATTTCATTCGGGTCGCTCACTTCGCTGAGCTTTTCGGAAAGCCGCTCGAACTCCGTGAGGAGCGCCCGCGTGGGCGCGACCGATTCCTCGACATTGCCGAAAACGTCCTTCTCCGGGTTAAGATGCGGCTCTTGTTCGAGAAGTCCCACGGAAAAGCCTTCCGTGAGCCGGGCCTCGCCGTCGAAGTTTGCGTCCTTTCCAGCCATGATCCGCAAGAGCGTGCTTTTGCCGGAACCGTTGCGGCCCAGGACGCCGATCTTCGCGCCAGGATAAAACGCCAGCCAGATATCCTTGAGCACCTCGCGCTGGCCGATCTTCTTGGTCAGCGACGATATTTGAAAGATGTATTTCTGGGACATGGGGAACTTGGTCAGGTGGAAAATACAATGACTGAACCGACTTATCGTACCGACTGGTCCCTTGAGTGGCCAGTTCACGAGGATTTGACCTTCATTCCCACTCGATCGTCGCCGGAGGTTTCGACGAGATGTCGTAAACGACGCGGTTGACGCCCTTGACTTCGTTGATGATGCGGGTCGAGATGCGGGCCAACAGGTCGTGCGGCAAGTGACTCCAATCGGCCGTCATGAAGTCGTCGGTGGTGACGCAACGGACCGCGAGGGCGTCTTCGTACGTGCGCGAGTCGCCCATCACGCCGACCGAACGCACCGGGAGCAGCACGGCGAACGCCTGCGACGTGCCGCGGTAGAGGCCGGCCGCCTTAATTTCATTGACGACGATGGAGTCGGCCTCGCGGAGCGTGTCGAGCCGCTCGCGAGTCACCTCGCCCAAGCAGCGCACCGCCAGGCCCGGGCCTGGAAACGGATGCCGCCACACGATTTCCTCGGGCAGGCCAAGCTGCATGCCAAGCTGACGAACTTCGTCTTTGAAAAGGTCGCGGAGTGGTTCGATCAACTCGAAACCAAGTTCGGCCGGCAGGCCGCCGACGTTGTGATGGAGCTTGATCGTGTCGGCCGGTCCATCGGGGGCCGCGCCGCTTTCGATCACGTCGGGATAGAGCGTGCCCTGAGCCAGGTATTTCGCGCCTTGGATCTTGCGGGCCTCGGCGGCGAAGCATTCGATGAAGAGATGACCGATCCGGCGGCGCTTTTCCTGCGGTTCGGCGATACCAGCGAGCTCGCCCAGAAACATCTCCTCGGCTTTCACGACGTGCAAATCGGTCTTGAAGTGCTTGGTGAATTCTTCGATGACCGATCGCTCTTCGTCCTTGCGCAGCAGACCATTATCAACGAGAATACAGCTAAGTTGCGAGCCGATGGCCCGATAGAGCAGCGCGGCGACAACCGACGAATCGACGCCTCCCGACAGGCCGCAAATGACACGATCGCCGCCAACGCGTTTGCGCACGTTGCGAATCACCTGTTCGGCCAAATCGCCTAGCCTCCACGTACCCGTGCAACCGCAAATGTTCGTCAGGAAGTTCGCCAGGATCGTCTTGCCTTCGACCGTGTGGGTTACTTCGGGATGAAACTGCAGGCCGTACAGCGGTCGGGTGCGGTGCTTCACGGCGGCGTGGGGGCAGGTATCCGTGGCCGCGAGCGAGAGGAATTGGTCTGCCACGGCGTCAACCTGGTCGCCGTGACTCATCCAGACCTGCGTCTCCTGCGCGACACCGGCGAAAAGATCAGCGGCATCCCGGCTGGATTCATCGATCGTGCAATGGGCCCGGCCATATTCGCGCACGGGATTACTTTGCACGCGTCCGCCGAGCGCCTGCGACAGAAGCTGCATGCCGTAGCAGATGCCGAGGACGGGAATGCCGAGATCAAAGAGCGCCGGATCGCATTGCGGGGCGCCGGGAGCGTAGACGCTCGCCGGTCCGCCCGAGAGGATCAAACCCTTCGGAGCCAGTTCGCGCAACCGCGAGGCCAAGATGTCGTGACGGACGATTTCGCAAAATACGTGCTGCTCACGGACGCGGCGGGCAATCAACTGGGCATATTGCGACCCGAAATCGAGCACAAGGATCCGCTCGGCGGCAATGTCGTTGGTCGCACCAGGCGCTATTGCATCCATCGTCGTTCGATTCGTGGAGGCCATTGCGGGTACCAGCACCGTTCCTGCGGGGCGAGTGGGAAACCAAGTATTATAGCGCCGCCTCCGAGCGTAAACCAGTGGCCGGTGTTTCCGGTCGGTTGAAGAACGAGACGCATGGTTCTATAGTGAACCAGGTATCCCGTCCAAAGAAGCTAAGGTTTCCCGCCCCAATAGCGATTGCGGAAGGAATTCAGATAAGAAAGCCGCTTCCAAGTTCGTGCAAATTCTGCTAACCAACGACGATGGCATCTACGCGCCCGGCCTGGCGGCGATGGAACGCGCACTCGCGAAGCTGGGCGACGTCTGTGTTGTCGCACCAGCCGTGGAGCAGAGCGGCGTTGGCCATTCCATCACGTTCCTCAGTCCGTTGATGGCGAAGGAAGTGTTTGACGGCAACCGGCGACGCGGCTGGGCAGTTGATGGAAGCCCGGCCGATTGCGTCAAACTGGCGCTCGCGGAGTTCTGCCCTCGTCAGCCGGACCTCCTGGTGAGCGGCATCAACGGCGGGTTGAATTTGGGCGTGAACATCCTCTACTCCGGCACGGTGGCCGGAGCAACCGAGGGGGCGCTGTTCGGGATTACGAGCGTGGCGGTTTCACTCGAATACGATGAACATGCCCAGTTCGACCGCGCGGCCGGCATGGCAGTTGACCTCATCAAGCAGATTCTCCTATTGCGGCAAGACGAGGACTCACATCCGCTGTACAATATCAATTTCCCGACTGCCGCTTTGGAGAGGCCGACCGAAGTGCGGGTGGTCCCCATGGCGGTTGCGCGCTGGCCGGCAGCA
>JAKEGR010000287.1 GCA_022615465.1 Planctomycetota bacterium
GTCAATTACACCATCGCTTCATCCGATGCGGCCAACCTGAGACGGCTACAGTCCATGTTAGAATTTTATTCTATGGTAATGACCGAAAACACGCCAGATTCCTGTCGGCCGGAAAGGGCCGTTTTTTTCTCCATGTAACCCGACTTTCGCTAGATCCCCTACGACCGGTCGGCAGTGGTCGAAAGCGGGCCGGGCATGCCTGCCGCCGCCACGGGCGATAGCCTTCTTCGGGTTGTTCCACCTATAATTCAGTTCTGAGTCGACGACAGCCCTGATCCACGGCCAGCCGATGGGTATTCGATTTGTCTGCCCCAACGGGCATCTACTCAACGTCAAAGAGCACTTGGCGGGCAAACGCGGCATTTGCCCCGATTGCGGCGCGAAATTCGTCATCCCGTTGGCGAGCAGCCCTTCGACGACCGATGCGACGCTAGCATCGGCGACCAACCCGGCCACGCAGCCTGAATCGCGTCCTTTGGCTCCGTCCGTTCCCACGCCAGCGGATTCCGTTCCTGCGAAGAATGAGGGCCAACCTTCGTTGGCTGTGCCGCTGCCACCGCTACCGCCTGCTTCGGCTTCGATTCCAGCAGGCTCGGTCTCCGGAGGGGAGCCGCCATCGATTGTCACGGTTAGTCCCGAGGACGAGGCCGAGCCGGTGGCCCTCTACCAGGCCTATCGCCGGCGTCTCCGGAAGACGCAAATGGTTGTGGCGATGCTGTTGCTGGTGACGGTCATTGTCTTGTTGATTATGCTGGTTTGGGTTCTGTTTCGCGGGCCAGCGGTTGCCGCGACGCGCTTTGGCGGCCAGCGTCCCCGGGACCAGTCGATCGATGGGTTTCGCGAGGGCGACCGAACAGGTCATTTTGCCAATTGCGGTCTGAGTGAATCCAGGGCGGGTGATCAACCCCGCCGGAATGTCGCATCGTGAACGAAGAACGTCTTTGGGCGCCCTGGCGGTTAGCCTACGTGACTGGAAACGAGCTGGCGGATGATCCGTCGCCGCCGGAGCCGCTCGCTTGGCGCGAGGGGTCCGACACGACATGTTTCCTGTGTCGAGCGGCGGCAACCTACGAGCCTCCTCTGTCGGCCGATCGCCGACTCTTGATCGCACAGCGCAACTCGCACACGCTCGTCGTTATCAACCGCTATCCTTACAACAATGGGCATTTGTTAATAGCCCCGGCACGCCACGTTGGCTGCCTTGGCGACCTGAGCCGCGACGAACATGTGGAGAGCATGGAGACGCTCGCTCGGCTGACAAACGTCTACGAGAGGTGTCTCCGCGCCGACGGGTTTAACATTGGCCTCAACCTTGGCAAAGTGGCCGGCGCGGGCCTGCCCGGCCATCTTCATTGGCACCTCGTTCCACGTTGGCACGGCGACAACAATTTCATGCCCGTGCTCGCCGGCGTTCGCGTCATTCCGCAATCTCTCGACGAACTGTGGCAGACGCTCACAGACGCTCTTGCTGATTGAGTCGAAGTCCCGGCAACTCGTATTCTTGAGTCCCCTTGACCATGCCCACTGACTCAGACATCACCGCGGAGCGGGAAGCGGCTCTCCTGGCTGCTTACGCCATGCACAGCGCCGACTCAGCGGGACGCCATTATCCCGAACTGCCGCACCTTTACCGGAGTCCTTACCAGCGGGATCGCGACCGGATTGTCCACAGCGCCGCCTTTCGCCGCCTCAGCCACAAGACGCAAGTGTTCACGGGAGAAATGGGCGATTACCATCGCACCCGCCTCACGCACACTTTGGAAGTATCCTCCATCGCCCGCACGATGGCCCGCGCGCTCCGTCTGAATGAAGACCTGGTCGAGGCTTTGGCGTTGGTGCATGACATCGGACACCCGCCCTTCGGCCATTCGGGCGAAGATGTGCTCAATGAATGCCTGCGCGACGAAGGTGGTTTCGATCATAACTCCCAGGCGATTCGGATTCTGACCGTGATTGAGACGCGGTACCCCGATTTTCCCGGACTCAATCTCACTCACGAAGTGCTGGAAGGACAAACCCACCGCGCGGACAAAAAGTTCAAGTCCTTTCAGAACGTGGCGGGGGGAAAGGTGGCGGCTGGGAATAACGCACCACCCTCCGCAATCCGTGCCCAGGAGTCCCGCCACGCCGAAAGCCCTTTGCTTGAAGTCCAGGTCGTCGACGTTGCCGACAGCATCGCTTACGACGCCCATGACGCCGACGATGCGCTCGAGATCGGCCTGCTCAGGATCGAGGAACTCATGGAGGTGCCGCTGTGGCGCGAAGCAAAACAACGTGTTGCTGGTCGTCGTGATCGGTTGAACGATTGCCAGCTTCGCCGGGCGATTGTTCACGAGTTGATCGACTGGCAAGTGGGTGATGCGCTCCTGGTCGTTCATTGCGCGGTAACCGATCGCGGGATCCGAAGCGTCGCGGATGTCCGCCATTCGCCACGGATCGCCCATCCCGCCCCCGATTTGGCAGTCAAGAAACAGGCGTTGGAGGCGTTCCTCTTCGATCACGTATATCGCCATCCCGACGTGCTCAGCAAACGCAGCGAGGCGCAGCATGCGATCCGAGAAATGTTCGCGACACTCGTCGCTCGCCCCGAGCGGCTACCGGCAAAGTTTCGCCAGATCGCCGTCGCCGACGGCCTGCCTCGCGCCGTGGGCGACTACCTGGCAGGCATGACCGACCATTTTGCGGTCGAAGAGCACCGCCGGCTTGTCGCCGAGTAAGGGACTGTCGGGATTCGTTGCGGGAGTCGGCTTCCTGCCGAGCCGCCACCGCCTGCACGCCATTGGTAGCCGACCGGCGGGCTGTTAGAATAGTAGCGTGAATTGCGTGGTCCCAGTTTCCGCAATTGAGTGAGTCTGTTATGGCATTGGTCATTCTGCGATGCGTTTTCCTGGCGGTGGCCATTGCGCTTGGCTTCCAGTTGCTCGGCTCGGACGTGGTAAGCGGCGAGAATCGCTGGCTGCCGTGGATCGGTTTTCTGAGTGTGATGGCCGTTGCGGCCGCTGTCCTTCTTGCCGATATTTTGATCCGCCGCAAGCGACTCGAAACGATCACGGCCGTCTATTTTGGCTTGTTCGTCGGACTCATTCTGACTTACGTATTGCTGTTCGCGCTGGGACCCTGGATCGGCAAGGCGGATCCTCAATTGGTCGATTGGCTTCGCCTGGCCCTCGCCACGATCCTCTGCTATTCCTGCATCAGCATCCTGCTGCAGACCAA
>JAKEGR010000288.1 GCA_022615465.1 Planctomycetota bacterium
AGGCTGTCAACTTGGCAGGAGGCAACCGTGTCACGGAAGAAACGCGACAAGATCAAGAGCCGGGAGATTACCGGGCTGAAGTTCTTCGATAAGCTTGCGCCGCTACTGGAGCGGCTGGAGGAGGTCGGGTGTGAGCGCGACCGGGCCGGAAATCGCGAGTTACATTTCGATCAGTATTGCATGCTGATCTTGTTGTACCTGTTCAATCCGATCGTCACATCGCTACGAGGGATTCAGCAAGCCAGCGAACTCGACAAAGTGCAAAGGAAACTTGGCTGCCCACGGGCGTCGCTGGGCTCACTGTCGGAGGCGACGACGGTGTTTGACGCCGGACGGCTAAAGGAGATCATCGCCGAATTGGGTGCGCAACTGAAGCCGCTGGGCCGCGATCCGCGACTGAAGGACATCGATCAAACTCTGACGCTGGTGGACGGCACGCTGATCGCGGCGTTGCCGAAACTGATGCAGGCCTCGTGGCTGAAACAGACCACCGGTAGCGGGCTGGTGAAGTGGCGCCTGCACACGCACTTCGAGGTCGATCGCTACGTGCCCGTGCGAATGGACGTCACGCCGGATGGTGGCGGCGAGCATGACGAACGAGCGGTGCTGGAACGGACGATCGAGTCCGATCGGCTGTACGTGATGGACCGCGGCTACGCCAAGTTTGCGTTGTTTAATCGCATCGTCGCGGCCAAGAGCAGCTACGTCTGTCGGCTGCGAGACAACAGCACGTACGACGTGGTGGAGGAACGGCCGCTGACCGACTCGGACCGAGCCGCTGGCGTGCTGAGCGATCAGATCGTTCGCCTAGGCCAATCTGGCAAAGCGGAAGCGCGGCCCGATCATCTGATCCGGCTGGTATGCGTGAAATGCTCTCCCCATACGACTCGCGGTAAGTACGGTGGTGGGTCGAGCGGGGTGGACAGCGATGGCATCCTGCGAATCGCCACGAATCTGTTGGACGTCCCCGCCGAAATCATCGGGCTGATATTTTCCTGGCGGTGGGCGATTGAAATATTCTTCCGGTTCTTCAAGCACATCCTCGGCTGTCGCCACTTGCTGAGCCATGACGAAAATGGCATCGAGATTCAAACGTACTGCGCGATCATCGCTTGTCTGTTGATCAGCTTGTGGACCGGTCGCAAGCCCACTCTGCGCACCTACGAAATGATCTGCTTCTACTTCTGCGGGTTGGCGAGCGAGGAAGAACTTTTGCGCCACATCGCCAAGCTGCAACTTCAGGACGAGTCCGCCTCGAAAAACTGATCTCCCATTTCGCTCAGCCGCCTCTTGATGCGCGTCGCGAGCTGGTTCACGCTGCGCGGTGATCACCGCGACGCGCGAACCGCCACTCTGGGAGAACGCAGCATGCCCGGGACGCACTCATGTTGGCAGTCGCCCCTGTCGCCACCGTCAATCTGGCAGACCCATCTGAGCTCACACACCGTCGCGATTCCGCTCCCGACCGACGAAGCGACTGTCGTGCCGAACAGTATTGGGACGCAGCTCATTTCTGTTTGCGTGGCCGACCTCGCGGACGTAAGGTGTGTCGCAACCGAAGTCGGACGGCCGATTGAGTGACCCACTCTTGCGATCCGAACGGCGTGCCCCGGCGAACACTGGAACGAATGGCATCGACTTCGGATTGCGTTTGCGGCTTGTTCACGAAGTCACGCCATTGGCGCGGGCGAGGGATCGGCCACTTCGCCAACAATCGACGTTCCTCGGTCGAACCGTGTACGTTTCGCCAAGCACTACCATGCTTCCAGTCCTCCACCTTCTGGCACAATTCCGCGCGCACCGGATTCCGCTCGACATAACGCAAGACCATCAGCAAATGCTCATCGGCTTCGATGGGGAAGGCCTTGAATCGTCCCTGGTACAGGTGGCCCGTTCCCTCCGTGTGATGATGGGCGTGCCAGCGCATGGTGTGCGTGTGGGTTAACCAACGGAAAAAATCCGAGACCTGGTGGTTCGTTGAGGCCGAACGACGAAGTGCCAGTGATTCGTCATCACCGTGTACGCAAAAATCGGCAATGGCTCGCGCTCCATTGCCTCGGCCATCACCCGTTCGAAGGCGTCAAAGTCTGCTGGTTTCTCGAACAGCGGCAGTCGAGCGACCGCGCGATTCAGCACGTGGAAGCACTCTCCCGCTGGACAGACTCGGCGGCGACGTGGCATGCCGCGATTCTAACGTCCGCCGAATCGTTAGAAAAGAGCTGCGTCCCCTTTTCTGCCATCGAGCCCGTGGATTTTCGCAACGGCATCGATGGCCTAGTGCAACTGTGCAAGACGGCTCTCGGCCAGGATCCTTTTGGCGGCGCCGTCTTCGCCTTCCGAAATCGGCGTGGGACGGCCTTGAAGGTGTTGGTGTACGACGGCCAAGGTTTCTGGTTGTGTCACAAGCGACTCTCGACGGGCCGATTTCAATGGTGGCCATCGAGTTCCATGGGCCGCGCCAAGTCTCTGGCGGCCCATCAGCTGCATGTGTTGCTCTCCGCCGGTAACCCCGACGGAACGACTGCCGCCCCCGACTGGCGACCGGTCGGTCCGAAAGGATGAGCTGGGCACAAGAAATCCCTCTTGTCTTGAACAGCCAGTCCTTGTTACACCGTTGCATCCGCTTGGTAGGGAGACCAGCACATGACAACCAAGTCAGCCGACGTGATTGAATTGGATGCCGAGCAATTCGAACAACTGCTGCGTCGCGCGGAGC
>JAKEGR010000289.1 GCA_022615465.1 Planctomycetota bacterium
AGACGGTTCGCGGAACTTCCTCTACCTCGACGGACACGTCGATGCATTGATCGTGGCAGATGAGTGACACAATTCCAGATAAATCGGCACATGCGAGTTGATACTGGGTATCGCGTGTTTTCGATTGACCCTCCGGGGGTTTAGGGCGAATGGAGGAGAACGACCCATGGACAAACGCAAGGTGTTCATCGGCATCACCATTGTTGTTGTAGCGGCAGCCGCGGCTTGGGGATTTGGCTTTTTCGGAGCTGACCCGGTCGCAGCGGAACTTCAGCAGTTGCGCGACCAAATGCAAAACCTCGATCTGCCCGAGGCCCAGCGAGATCAACTTCGCGACCAATTCCGCCAGCGGATTGATTCGCTCACGGATGCTCAGCGCCAGGAGTATTTCGAGGCCAGCCGCGGTCAGTGGACGCAGTGGGCCGAGCAGCGGCTGGATGAGTTTTTTGCTCTTGCGCCCGATGCCCAGCGCCAACGCCTCGACGAATTGATTGGCCGGATGCTCCAACAGCGCAACGATCGCGACCGAAATCCCAATACGAACGACCGTCGCGAAGTGCGCGGCGGCGGGGGCAGTCTCACGGAAGCCCAACGCGACGAGCGCGCCAAGCGCCGGCTTGATCACTCCACGCCGAAGATGCGCGCTCAGTTTGACGAATTCCGACGCATGCTCAACCAGCGACTACAGGCCCGCGGCATCGATCCGGCCACCCTCCCTGGCCGCTGGCGCGGACGGGCATGAGCCTCGGATGCGCTGACGTGGGATATGAGGCCCGCTCGTCCCTTCCAGCTACGAAATCAGCCGCTTCATGTCGCGTACGGCCTGTTCCAGGCCAACCATTATTGATCGGGCAATAATGCTGTGGCCGATGTTCAGTTCGCGCATGCCCTCGATCGCGGCGACTGGCATGACGTTGCGATATGTCAGCCCGTGGCCGGCGCTGAGCGTCAGGCCGGCGTCACGCACGCGTTTCCCCGCGGCAATCAGCGTTTCCAGTTCCGTTTGTGCATGATGTCGTGCCGATGCAAGAGCATAGGCGCCTGTGTGCAGCTCAATCGCTTGGATGCCGAGTTCGGCTCCGATGTCAATTTGCGCTGAATCGGGGTCCAGAAACAGGCTCACGAAAATGCCGGCATCTCGGAGCCGCTTTACCGCATCGGCCACTTTTCTTTGCGCACCGACGACGTCGAGGCCGCCCTCGGTCGTCACTTCTTCACGCCGTTCCGGCACGAGCGTCGCTTGATAGGGCGCCACGTCACAGGCGATGATGAGTACCTCGTCGGCACATGCCAGCTCAAGATTGATCGGCACGGCCACTGATTCCGATAGCACCCGCAAATCGCGTTCCTGAATATGCCTCCGGTCCTCACGCAGGTGGATGGTAATTGCATCGGCCCCGCCCAACTCCGCCAGCGCGGCCGCCCACACCGGATCAGGCTCATTGGTCTTGCGGGCTTCTCGTAACGTAGCCACGTGATCGATGTTGACACCAAGAATCGCCAAGGGGCTTTCCTCGCATAATACAGATTTGGGTAGACCACCCACGACTAGGTTTGTTCCGCGCTCTACGATATATTCTGCCCGCGACTACGGCACAATGACAAGGGCAGGCCCAAGCTGGTTCGCAAACCATGCCGCGTCTAGCAAGTTGGCCGTCGTGTCGTGGGCAGTTCTCTTTCGCCGGGCGCCTGCCATGCCTATTCGGCTGTAACGCCGTCTTGCGGCCTGGGCCTGGTCCATTTTTCGGCCAATCGGCCGCGTAGGGTGCTACTGCTGGCTTGCCCAGCAGTGCATTCGTCCTCCCTGGCCGCTGGTTGCTGTCCAAGCTCAGCCATTCGCAGGGCGATGATGTCGCGAGGCTCCGGCAGAATGCGGTAACCGTGCGCGGCCAGAAAGTTCACGCATGCGTCGGAATCGTGGCTGGTCATGTGGCGGTATTCAAACCGCACGATCGCCGGCCGCAGGCGAGCGAAATCGATGGAGCGGATAATCGGCCAGTCGTACCCTTCCGCGTCGATTTGGATGAGATCGACGCGGTCCAGCCCGGCCGCCTGCAACGCGCTTACCACGGTATGGCAAACGACGGGCTGGGCGACAATCTCGTCGTCCGGAATTCCGTGACGTCGCAAATGCTCGCGATTAAACGACGCGGCCATCGATGCCTGGCCCCGCTGGCAAAACAGACTCCGCACGCCTACGCGATCCGCGATGGCCGCTCGCAGCAGCATGATCCGCGGACGATCGCGGTAGGCCATTTGCAACTTCTCAAATGCGGCTGGCTGAGGCTCGACCAACACGCCCCGCAAACCATGTCGCAGGATGAGGTCTCGCAAATCATCATCACCCACGCCGTCGAAAGCGCCGATTTGGAGGAACGTGAAGTCGGGGTTCTTGAGCAGTTCGTGGGCCACGACGAACGGCAGACAGCTTCGCACCAGCAATTCCGGCTCGCGTGTCAGCACGGGCGGCGTGTAACACCGTTGGATGCCGAGACGGCGAAGCACGATGTCGCGCCCGCGGCGCCGGGCGTCGGTAGTCAGCCACGCGGGCGTCCATTGTCTCCGCAGTTGACGAAGGTGCATCGAAAAAGGCCTTGCTGTTATGCGGCCGTGCGATCCGAGGCTTGTTTGATTGGAAAATCCTCTTGCGAAGCTTCCAGTGCGCGCCAGTCTCGAGCGTGATCGAGTTGCCACAAGCAGGCGGTTTTCAGATACGACAAATACGCGACGAGCACGCAGACTTGCAGCCCAGCCAGACCGTCGAGGAATCCCAGGCGCAGCACATAGCCCTGCAGAAAACGGAGCGGGCCGCGGAGGAACATTTGCAGCCGCCGCGCCTGACGGCCTTGCTGGTGCCAAATATCCGCCTGGACCCGTGCGTACCGCTCGAGTTTAGGCAGATACTGGGCGTAGGAAGTACATGTGTAATGGATCATCCGCTCGCGGAGCCGTCCCGCCGTACCGCAGCTCAGTTCGACTTCGGCATGGTCGGTCGGCCCGACGTAGCGCGCCAGATCGCGGCGAAACAGCCGCAGGCAGCGATCCCGCCCCCAGAAACCATAGCGGATCGGATGGCCCAGGAAGTGATTCAATCGGTAAATCCAATAGCCGTCATGCTTGGGATTGGCGAGTACGCAGCGGATTTCCGCGGCCAGTTCGGGAGTTACCCGTTCGTCGGCATCGAGAATGAGTACCCACTCGTGCGTTGCCTGGGGAATGGCCCAGTTCTTGAAATCACCCGACGTGCGGTACTCGCGCTCAATGATGCGGCAGCCCAGTTCACGGGCGACCTCCAACGTGTCATCGGTCGAACCTGAGTCGGCCACCAACAGCTCATCGGCAAACCCGGTCACCGAGGCGATGGACGCACGAAGGTGCTCGCACTCGTTCTTACAGGGAATGATGACGGTGAGCTTGTCGGGCATGGCGATTTCCGTTCGCGCGGGTGCTGGCACGAAGTTTAGACGAGCCGGCAAGAGCAAGTCCAGATCAATGCCAGCCCTTCTCGGCTCTTCGGGATTCAGATATGGACCTGTCCCCCGTTTCTTCTTTGGCAGCGCGTGATCTGCTATGGCGACGGACTGATGCGCAGCCTCACCTGACCCGATGCCACCGGCTCCTTGAGCGAGATCCCCAGACGGACTGGTTTCTTCGGGGTACGCACATTCTCATCGAGGGTTTCGGCCCTTACCTCGAAGGGAACTCCGCCGGTGGCAATCTCCACGCGCAGGGACTTGCCGCCGTCCGTGATCACAATGGCATCTGCTCCGTCGCGATTCCATTCGCCCCACGTCACCAGCGCCGTCTCATACTTTCCCGGCGTTTCAAACGCGATATCGTCGGCGACCGACAGGGAAGGCGACTCGCCGCGCCGGAAGACAAACGTACGTTCAAGTTTTCGCAGACCTTTCGCCGGGTAGGCCGAACGGAGGTCGAGCTTCAGAAAGTCCTCCCGGTCGCTGAATTGCGTCTGTAGCACCACGCCGTGCGCGTCGGCGCCCGCCTTTTGCAACTGCCCGTCCACGATCGGCACGGAGTGACCAAACGAGTTAAGCACTTTGCTTTCGTAGCGTTTCGCGCCAAAGGTGCGCGCGGTGTAAACCTCGCCGCCCGGATCGCAGATCAGCATCCGGTCCCCAAGCACAACGCTGAAGCTGCCGACGTCGTTGTGATTGTGCAGTTCGGCGTTGTGGCCACCCTTGAGCACGGCGGCGAATTCCGTTGTCGCGCCCGGCGCCGGCCGGCAGATCAGCACACCGCCATCGCTGAACCAAGTTCGCAAAGGCGACGCAAGATCGCCTTCGGACTTCCGCACAATGGGCAACGGTTCCTCGAATGAATACGTCATCATGGTGGCAGTCAGACCGCCGCCTGGACCCATCAACGATTTGCCACGGCACGCCGTCAGTCCGAGATCGAACCGACGGCAGACGTAGGCGGTCATCCGCGTGTCCGGCTGGCTGCCGGGACTGCAATCCGCGATCGTCGGGAATAGACCGTTAATGATTTCGCTGCGGACGCAGAAGAGTGATGGTTGCATCGCTGCCGGGTCGGCCATGAGGTCGAGCTTGTTGTTCGTCGCGCGGCGCACCGCCTCGGTCAGCATGATGTAATGGCCGAAACCGTAGTTCCAGTAACCCACGCCTTCGCTGCAATAGCCGTCGGGCGTGAATCCGCTCAGGAAAAACCGGATGTACCGCTCCGCCGCTGCCACATAGAACGCACGGTCCTCCGGCGAATCTTCGATCGCCAACGCGGCAATGGTGATGCTGCCGAGACAGACGGCATTCCAGTTGTTCACGGATCGCATCCAGCCCATTTCCTTGATTTTCCCTTCCGCCATCTCGCGAAACGGATGCAACACGCGTTGGCGCACATGGTCGCGGATGAGTTGCCGCGTGCCGGCGGAGAGCTTGTCGCCGAGCAGGTAATCCGCCTCGGCGAGTTCCATCGCCACGAACACCGCGCCGAGGTCCATCTCGCGGGCCTCGCCGTTGAAGTTGGCGAGCGACTTGTCGTGGGCCGGATAAACCCACGTCTTTTCCCGGCAAAGCGCGGCGATGACCGCTTCGAGCGGCTTGAGAAACCGCCCTTGGTTTTCGAGGCACTCACCCAAGGTCAGCGTCGCGACGCGGCGGCGCCGCTCGAAGGCCACGTTTTGCCAGCGGTCACGGTTGCCGGTTTTGGAAAAATCGAGGAACAACTCGTCCGGTTGCTCGGGAACGGGCATGGCAGCCACCCGCTCGGCGTCCGCCACAGCTTTCTTCGCCTCGGGAATCGCCGCAAGCTTATCCCAAGCGGCGCGGTCGGTGATCGGCGAACCGAACCCCGCTGGTCTCACGGGGAGCAGCTTTGAAATCTCCTCAATACGGACTGGTGTGAATTCGCTTCCAGCCAGTGCCGCGGGAGTGAAAGTGAGGCACGCCAAGCTGATCGTCAACGTAACGAGCGTCTGGTGGAGGCGTTTTCGCTGGGCAGAGAACTTGGCTTTCATGCCTTTTCCCCTCAATACTCCACGTCCAGCCACCGCCGCTCGCGGGAGCTTTTCACGATGGTATCGCAGATCGCGATCTCATTGTGGCCGTCGACGAACGTGGCGAAGTCGCCTCCGGGCCGCTGGCCCGCAATGAAGCCGTAGATATTTCGGAACAGATTTTTCGGGCCGTCGGGCCATGCCTCGTTGTGCCCACCCGGGTAGTGGGCGTACTCGCGAACAGCCGGATACAGCAGGCTGGGATCCTTCATGAGGACTTGATTCGATGTTTCGCGGCGGCCAATCCACAATTCGTTCGGCCGCTCCTGGTCCCATGCCAGCGCACAGCGGCTGCCGTCGATATTGAAATAGAGCCGGTTCTTCCGACCGGCCGCGCATTGGCTCACGGTGAACACGCCGTGTGCTCCCGAGTCGAACTCGATCAGAATCGAGCCATAGTCTTCGGTCTGAATGGGCACGTCTTCGAGATCCTCGGGCCGCAGCGCCTGGCCCGTGAAAGTCTCGACTGCTTTCTTCGGCCGCTTGCGGATGGGATGGAAGATGGCGAGATCCGCCATGACGCGGACGATCTTCAGCCCGGTGACAAACTGGATCAGGTCACACCAATGCGAACCGATGTCGGCCACGACCCGCGATTCGCCGCTCAGTTCCGGCAAGATCCGCCAGTTCCAATCGGTTTCCCAAAGCAGCCAGTCCTGCAAATAGGAACCATGCACTGCCAGGACGCGTCCCACGTCAGCGGCTGCCTGGCACATGTGATGCGCCTGCTGCACGAGCGGCATGTAGCGATAGTTGAAGTTGATCGCATTGACCACGCCCGCTTCCTTGGCCAACCGAACCAACTCGCGTGACTCGGCCGAATTCAGCGCCAGCGGCTTCTCGGAAACGACGTGCTTTCCCGCGGCCAGAATATCTCGATTGATGGGAAAGTGTAGATGATTCGGCGTGCAGTTATGGACGACTTGAATCTCCGGATCGGCCAGCATCTCGCGGTAATCACCGTAAGCCTTGGGGATCGACATCGCGGCAGCCTTGGCTTGCGCCAATTCCGTGTTGCTTTCCGCCACGGCCACGACCTCGACAAACCCCAGCCGCCGCAATGCCTCGACGTGCGCGGGGCCGATGAATCCAGTACCGATGACGCCTGCTTTGATTGTTGTCATGTGAGTTACCCGTTGTTTGTGGATGATCGTCGGATGTCCGCCGTCAGCGGCGGCTTTTCAGGATACGATACCGGCGTTCGCAGAACAACTGGTCAAGGATAATCAGGCCGCGAGCGGTATAGTGGCCGTCCGGAAATGCACTTCGAGGCGTATTTCAACTGCCCGTTGAAGAAGGGGACAGGCACGACGCGCGACCACGTCAAACTGAGGGGATTCTTCAAGCGTTCCGCGAGCCAGTCCCCTTTTTTCGACAGACTGCCAGGTCCACGGAATTGCGAACGCGGCCGGCCATCGAAGCATCGGCCGGCGAGGGGATGCTGGCCATCGGCACCGGCAACTACGGCGGCAAACTCGGCAAGCACCCAATCAAATTGCACGCGCTGTTCCCATAGGGTTGCAGGGCCGTGTAGTGATCCCGTGTTGCACGCACAACTCGCGGTCAGATCGACCGGCGGATTGTCGTCATCGTTACGGTTGATCGGGTGCCGTGCCTGCCTCGTTACGCGGGTTGCCGCCGGGGCCGCGTTCGCCACCGCGGTTGCCGCGATCAGGCCCGCCGCGTCCCAAATTGCCGCGGAACTGCTTGCCCATCCGCTCGGCGACGGCCTGCGCTTCGGCGGGTTCAATCAGCCCATCACCATTTTGGTCGGCACCCTGAAGAAGTCCCATCGCCTCTTGCGGCACTTCATTGGCGCTTAGCTTGCCGTCATTGTTTTGATCGTAAGCCATCAATCGGCCGGTCATCTGCTGTGGATCGAAGTTCGTCGCCCCGCGCGGGCTTCCCGCGCCACCTGGTCCGCCCGAACCGCCCGGTCCACCGCGGCGATTACGCATATTCTCCACGGCTGCGGTAAGTTCATCGCCACTCAAGGCCCCATCGCCGTCTTGATCACCATCCCGCAGAAATCGCTCTGCCATCCGGCCAGGCAGTTCTTCCGCTGTGAGTTTGCCGTCGCCATTCTTGTCGTTCTCAAACATGCGTTCGACAAACTGCGTGGGGTCACCCACCGGCCCGCCCATGGGCGTCACTTCGGCCAACGTGATGTTGCCGTCGCCATCGGTGTCGAGGTTTTTCAATGCCGCAACGGCCTTGCGTAGCTCCACCTTGGTGATCGTGCCATCGCCGTCGATGTCGATTGCTTGGAACATGACATTCGGCGGTGGTCCCATCATGCGCCCGCGACCGCCCCGACCGCCTTCCCCGGGGTCGCCGTTGTTGACTCCGCCATCCGGCGATTGCGCCATCGTGATGGCCGTCGCCGCCAAACACACCAGGATTCCATACAACCCGCTTCGCATCGTACATTCCTCCATCTGCTGTTTGCTTTCCGCCCAGCTTCCGAACGCCCTTCGACGGCACTATTCTACCGTACTCCACGTCGGCTGACAGGTCGTCCGCTCCACCCATCGCCGATAATGTGAACCCCCTGCCGGCCTGCCAAGTTCCGGAGAATCCGAGTTTCTGCCCTGCAGTTCGCGGCAAACGGCGGGGGATAGACGCTACGCCACCTGGCGCTGACACAGCGGCATCGCCTGGCGTGCATTCACACCGGTCCAGCGGCGGAGGATGATCGCAGCCAAGTGGCCGCCAAACGCGATGGACAGCTTCAGCGCATGTTCCAGGGGCTGCGCCCGGCCGACGAGCGGAATGTAATCCAAATCGCATTCCGGATCCGGATCGGTCAGGTTGAGTGTCGGCGGCGCGAAACCGTCGCGAATCGCCAACGCGGCAATCGCGAGTTCAACGCTTCCCGACGCATTCACCAGATGGCCCAGCATGGACTTATTTGCACTGACGCACACGGAGTTTGCTTCCCGACCAAACGCGGTGCGGATTCCGCGCGTCTCGAGCACATCGTTCTGCCGTGTGCCAGTGCCATGGGCATTCACATAGGTGACGTCGCGCGGCACGAGGCCGGAAGCGCGTAGCGTGCCGCGGATCAGTTCCACGAGCGCATCGCCATGGCCATCCAGGTTCGTCACATGGCGCGCGTCGCTGAGAATCCGGCCGCCAAGCGTTTCGGCATAGATAGCCACGCCGCGCCGCCGCGCATGACTCAGCCGCTCGAGCACGAACATGGCCGCGCCTTCGCCCATGACGAACCCGCTGCGGTTGGCGTCGAACGGCCGGCAGGCTTGTTGCGGATCCTCATGCTGGGCCAGTACGCCCATGTTGTAGAAGCCGGCCGCAAACAACGGATGGATGGCTTCGGAGCTTCCCGCGAGAGCGATATCGCATTGGCCATCGCGAATCGCGCGAATCGCTTTCAGAATGGCAATGGTGCCGCTAGCGCAAGCCGTGGAATTACTCAGCCGCGGTCCGCGGAGATCGTAGTCGCGGGCCACCATCGCGCAGGCCGTATTGGGAAACCACTGCCCCCACCAGGGCCGCTTGCCGGGCGGGATCATTTGCCCCGCGAGTCCCAGTCGCTCGACGATGTAGTCAGTATCCCCCATGTGAGCGCCGATCGAACAGCCAAACCGCTCCCGGTCGACGCGAGGCCAATGAATTCGAGCATCAGCCAAAGCTTCGGCGGCAGACTGCCGGCACAATGGCACATTCTTGAGTTGACCGGGAAAATCGCCTTCGATGTCGACCATTGCTCCCAGCATCATGCCGTCGGGAATGCCGGGCACTCCCGTGAGCCGGCGCACACCGCTCTGGCCGGCCTGAATGGCTCGCCAGACCGCCTCTCGGCCGCAGCCGATCGGCGCGACCACGCCGATGCCGGTTACTACCACGCGATCGTCAGGCGAAAGGAGATCAGGCACGGGATAAACACGAAAAGCAGCCAGTGGGCAATTTCCACGGTATTGAGAGGAGTTCCACTGACCAGGCGATGCCCGCGGCGGCGTATCTGCCAGCAGAGGGTGACGCGCCCGATCGGCCGACGGTAAGGAAAACCCAATACATCCAATCGGAAAGAATCGCTACGCAACTTTGTCTCAGATACGCAAAGATTGTCGATGGCGACGGCCACCTGCTAGCAGCCCGTAGGAGAAGTCAAAGTTGTTGAAATTTGAGCTGGCACAGAACGTCCAAAATCAGGGCAAGATAT
>JAKEGR010000290.1 GCA_022615465.1 Planctomycetota bacterium
CCAGTCGAAATCTCACTTCCACAAGGAACAAATATCAATGGATGACGTGGTTCGAATGCAATGACTGCGCGCATTGAACCAGTTACCACCGAGTCACGTCAAGACGAATCGACCAAAAATCGAATGTCGCGAGAAAGTTTTTTTCGATCGCCGCGCGAGGATCGAGGTCATCTTCGTGCACCAAACATCGCGATCAAGTTGCAACGCACCGCCATCCGATCCGCGTCGGATTACTGCGCGCGTTCCGCCGCCCAGGCGAGCAATTGGCAATACTGTTGGGAGAATTTGTGTTCTTCGAGGCCGATCGGCTGTTTGAAAAAACTACCAAGATGGCTGAGCACGCCCGTCTCGCCGCGACGGGAGGAGAGTTCCACCAGCCTCGCCAGATCGAGTACCAGCGGGGCCGCGAGCAGCGAATCGCATCCCTGCCAGGTGAACTGCAACGTCATGGGCGTCCCCAGGAAGCCGCGGAAGTGAATGTGGTCCCAGGCTGTTTTCCAGTCGCCCAGGCTCCGAATGAACTCGATCGAAACATGCGATTGCGGGGCGTAGCCCAGGATCTTTCCCAGCAGAGCGTCCTTGCCCTTGATCTTGGACGCTTTGTGGGCCGGATCATCCAACACCTGGCCGTCGAGGTTGCCGAAGATATTGTGACTGACCCAACTCAGCACCTCCAGATTCCGGGCTGCGAACATGGGGGCCAGGACGCTCTTGAGCAGCGTTTCGCCCGTCTTGCCATCCTGGCCGGCGTGGCAAGTGCCGCGGACCTCGGCCAGTTCCTGGATCGCGGGCAGTGTTGCGCCCAGCGATGGCGTGAAATTGACGTAGGGCATGCCGAGATCGAGCGCGGCAATCGCATAGAGAGAACTGGCCGGGAGTGGCACTCGGGCGGACTCCTCCAGGAGCCGGTCAAGTTCTTTCCAGGATTCCGGCAAGCTCGATTGAACTGCCACCGGCTCGGTCGAGGCCAGATTGACCACGATCACGCGAGCGGCTTTTGTAGCTTGTTGGAACTCGCGGAGGTCGCCCTGCAGGCGGCGAATCGTATCGCGTGGCGGCTCTTCGGCGAGGGGGCGCATCGCCTCACCCGCCAGACGGCCGATGGTGGGACCACAGCCCGTGAGGCTGCCGCGGCGAATCCGCGAGTCAATTTCCGTTAGTTCCGCCCGACAGGCATCGATCACCGCTGGTTCGAGAACGCGGCTCTCGGTTCGGAGTCGATCGAGCGCATCGAATAAGGTGCTCTCGCGGATCTCGTGTCCTCCGACGACGAATTGATCCCACGTGGCCAGATCGAGCCGGGCAAATTCAGGCAAGGCCGTGACCAGACCGGTCGGCTCACTGAGTCCCTTCCGCATCGCCAGCAGCCCCAGCGTCGCGGTCGACGCCACGCCGCCGCGCGCGCCAATGATCCAGATGCCGATGCGTTGCGAAGGCATAGTACCCAGGTAGGACGTAGGAGGTCACGGGCCAGAAACGAGTGGCGACGAAAACCAGGACCGGGGGAGACAAGGAGAAAAACCGGAAGTCGTTTTTCTCCCTTTCTCTCGGTCTGGTTCCCCATCCACTAGGAAGCAAACTGTTTGGAACTTATGATTGTCCCACGGGCGTGATGCAGGCGTCAATGAGTGTGGCAGCCAGTTTGTCGTAACGGGCAGCGATCGACGCACGCCATTCCACCGAATAATCAATAATCGATCCGGATGAACCAAACCATGTTTGATCACATCGAGCCAGCACCGCGAGACCCAATTCTTGGCCTCGGCGAAGCGTTCCGAGAAGACCCCAACCCGCGGAAGATCAACCTGAGTGTGGGCGTTTATCAGGACGAGGACGGCAAGACGCCGATCCAGGAATCGGTGCGGCGAGCGTCGCGGCTGGTCCTCGAACGTCAGAAGACGATGTCGTACCTGCCGATCCCAGGCTCGCCTGCCTACGCGGCGGCCGTGCAGCGGCTGTTGTTCGGCACGGCGCATGAGGTCGTGACTTCCGGAAGGGCGGCAACTTCCCATGCGCCCGGCGGTACCGGGGCGCTGCGCGTCGCGGCCGATTTCATCCACCAGCAACTGCCCAATGCCACGGTCTGGCTGACTCAACCCACATGGCCCAACCATCCGCAGATTTTCGCCGCGGCCGGCGTGCCGACGAAAAGCTTCCCCTACTTCAATGCCAAGGCCAACAACCTGGCGTTCAAGGAATTGCTGGCCGCGATCGAGAAGATGCCCCCCGGCGACGCGATTCTGCTCCACGGCTGCTGCCACAACCCAACCGGAATCGATCCCACGCCCGACCAGTGGAAGACTCTGGCCGACGCAATCGATGGCCGCGGTCTCTTGCCGCTCTTGGACTTCGCCTATCAGGGCTTTGCCGAGGGGATCGACGAGGATGCGGTCGGGTTGCGAACGCTGTGCCGGCCGGGGGCCGAATTGATCGTCTGCAGTTCGTTCTCGAAGAACTTCGGGCTGTATTGCGAGCGGGTCGGCGCGCTGACGATCATCGCCAAGGACAAGCGGGCCGCCGATACCGTGCAGAGCCAGGTCAAGGTTTGCATTCGGTCCAATTACTCGAATCCGCCGGCGCACGGGGCCGAGTTGGTGACGACGATTCTCAACGACGCGGAGCTGCGCGGGCTGTGGGAACAGGAAGTCGCCGGGATGCGCGGCCGCATTAACGGCATGCGCGAGCTTCTGGTGAAGACACTCCAAGCCAAGGGCGTCCCTGGCGACTACTCGTTCATCACTCGCCAACGCGGCATGTTCTCCTTTTCCGGACTGACCCCGCCACAGGTCGAGACACTGAAGCAGAAGTACGCAATCTACATCGTCGGCTCCGGACGGATCAACGTCGCCGGTATCACTTCCGAAAACGTCGAGCCACTGTGCGATGCGATTGCGGAAGTCCAGTAGGATGGGTTCGCCGCGTAGCGGGAACCCATCCTACGTGACTAACCACGATGTCGCCTCGGAACCGCCGATTAGTGGATGATCAGCGGGCGGCGGCCGGGTGACTCGTGTCGTCGTGGCCAAAGATGCGTCTCGCTCGCTGGCCAGCGTCAGGTCGTGGTTGTTGCCTCGTCGGGTGTCTGGTCCCGGATTGCCTTCGACGGGCAGAGGGCGTAAACTGCTTGACGAAGCACAGCACTGGCGTCAGTTTCTTGGAGGTACTAAATGGGAGCCAAGTATAACGCCGTCATTCAGCACCACGGCGACTGGTGGATCGGATGGATCGAGGAAGTGCCGGGCGTCAATTCGCAGGGCCACACCCGCGAGGAATTACTGGAAAACCTGCAGGACGCCTTGGAAGAGGCGTTGGAGATGAATCGGGCCGACGCCCGGGCGGCAGCAAGCGGCGTGTTCGAGGAAGTGAGCATTCCGGCGTGAAACGGCTCGAACTAATTGCGCACCTCCGAAGTCATGGATGCGTGCTCGTCCGCGAGGGACGTCGGCACTCGTGGTGGGGCAACCCGGTGAACAACCGGCGTTCGGCGGTCCCGCGGCATACAGAGATTCCAGATCCACTGGCCCGGAAAATCCGTCGCGACTTGGGCATCCCGGAACCGTGACGAGTCCAGTAGGATGGGTTCGCCGCGTCAACTATCGACAATACCTCTCGCGAAAGCGCGCCGCGCGCTACGCTTGGCGTGTCCAGCATTGCTTTCACAACCCTTGCCTTGCGGCGATAATCATCCTTGATGTGTTCTTATGTGTCTCACAAATGCGACCCGCCCCACGGGTGCCGTACGCGCAGGAAGTGAGTGCGCTTGTTCATGGGCAGGGCAAGAAGCCGGCGAATCTGCTCGACCAACGCTCGTTCACTTTCCCTCTGGAGGGCGGTCTCTCGAGCGATTCTAGTTTTCGAGGTTTTGTTGTTCGCCAAGGGTTTTCTCCAGGATGTCCAACACGGCCAGGTCGCGGCTGCGGCCGGCCGCGCGCTTGCTCTTGATGATGTCAGCAAGACTGGCGATCTTCAGTTCGTGTTCGCCAAACGGGACCGATGTTGCACGGGAACGCAGCCCCTCGAACGATCGGATACCGTGTAGACAGGCCAAAAAATCAAGCTGTATGCCCTGCTCGTCGTTAATCAGACGGTAGAGATCGGATACCGGATAATACGGCTTGAGAATGTTGCCATCGAGGCTCCGAGCGACTGCCTTGAGTTTCTTCAGATTGGTTGTCGTCTTACGAAACATGAAGTCGATATCCAGCGTTGTCACGGGAGCTCCGTGAATCGCTGCTGCAGCGTTGCCCACCATGACTGCGTCGAGGCGATGTTCCGCGAATACCTGGGCGATCTTGTTGAGCAGCGGTTCAGCATTCATGGTGTTGTGGTTGGTCCCAATGGCTCCTCATCGCGAAAGTCGGAAGGAACACGCGGGTTTTCCAAACAGGGCATGTTTATTGTAGTCCAAGGCCCGTGGTGGGCAATCGAGGAATCCAATAGGATCGTGCCCTTGCAGCGCCCTACGGAAAACAGCCGCTGACAAATTAGCAGCGTTGCCCAATGCGATTCGCGGTTCCGCGCAACAAGCAAGGGCGCCCGAGGCTGGACGGACGCCCTTGGATGTGGATTGCTTTTTCAAGCCGGCAGCTACCGCCGCCGCACGAATCGGGCCGCGGCCAGCAAGGCCAGCATCGCAATCGCCGCACTGCTCGGCTCGGGGACGTACGTGGCCACGGCTTCGAGCGCGTCGATGTTCTCGTGGTTGACGCCGAATGTGCCACGAACGTCGAAGACCGTGTCCCACACATGGCCGCCATGGTTCAAGAACCGCGTGGCAATGCCTGGGCCGTCGTACTCGAAAATCTCGCCCCCATCGAGGGTCAAGGGAACACCCAACGGGGTCAAATCGATCGGCTGAACGCTGAACGTAACCATCGGGCCTAACGTCATGATGGCATCGACATCCATGAACTCGACCAACTGGCTGAATATCGGACCATCCCCCGGACCGCCAAAAAACTGCTTGTCCATGGAGGCGGCCAGATCGGAGATATAGGTGTGGGGATTGCTGACATGGTTTGTCGAATCATAATCCCAAATCGCGACCTTACGCGCTCCCTGTGGTTGTTCGGTCACGAACGGATCGCCGGCCAACGAATAGCGATCACTGTCGTCCGCGTTGTCACCGCCCCAGACTTCCAAGCCGTCTGTATCCATCGGCGGATTGACCGCGTCGATGTCCATCGCGGTGGCCCACACGCCAAAACCAGCCGGCGCGGCCGGGAAACCGGTCGCCCGCTCAAACAGGATCGTCGGATCGGTTTGCACCGAGAACAAGAGCGCGGCCCGATCGTCGCGCACTGCCTGA
>JAKEGR010000291.1 GCA_022615465.1 Planctomycetota bacterium
CATGTCAGGGGTCGAAGAAAAAGAATCACTCAGGAGAAGCATACCCGCTTCTCTCGGCCCCTACATGGTTTCACCTTGGTCGAGTTGCTGGTCGTGATCGCGATCGTTGGGATCTTGATCTCGCTGCTCTTGCCGGCTGTTGAGCAGGCCCGCGAGTCGAGCCGACGGATCCATTGCGCTAACAATCTCAAGCAATTGGTGATAGCGATGCAGAACTACGAGGGTACGTATCGCGAGCTTCCCGCGGCTGGCAGGTTTGGCAAGCCGGAGAACGTTTTGTTTGTGAGCTACGGCGTGCGTGTCGACCTGAAGTCGGGGACCAATTTCAGTTGGGTTACATCGCTCTTGCCGTTCCTGGAAGAAGAACCGCTTTACGACCAATTCGACTTCACCAGGCACATTTCCGAGAATACGCGCGACCCGCAGGGGCATCAGCCACCGTCGCTGCTCTGCCCCAGCGACTCGTCGCGCGGTCGATTTTTTGAGATGCCGTCGGCAACCGGCGATCGAATCGTTGCGTTCGGCAAAGCCAACTACGCCGCCTGGACCAATCCGTTTCACGTGGATAGTTGGTTTTACTCCGGTGCGATGCGGCTCTATGGCCAGCGGCTCGAACAAGTGACCGACGGCCTGTCGTCAACTTTGGTGTTCGGCGAGATTCGCACTCGGGATCACCCCCTCGATCAGCGAGGCGCGTGGGCGTTGCCGTGGTCGGCGGCCTCGCTGCTTGCGTTCGACATGCATCCGACAAGCACGAGGACCGCTCCCGGCGGAGAGAGCAACACCGACAAGCAACTCCTGTTGGGTTACCAGCCCTTTCCGGGGAGTTTTGGCCTCACTCAGCGGCCCAATAGTGCGCAGCCTGACGTGCTCTATCAATGCCCTGATATGGCCGAGACGCAACTCGACCGCATGCCGTGCAACACGGCTTGGCGTGGATACATTTCCGCGGCGCCGCGCAGCATGCACGTTGGCGGTGCGAATGCCGCCTTTTTGGACGGTCATGTTGCCTTCCTGCCAGACGACATTGACGAGTTGTCGATGGTCTACATGGTATTCACCACCGATGGCGAGCAGATCGAAAAGCGGTATTAGCGGACGGTTGAACTGATGAACCGCAAGATATTGGTGCCGCTGTTTCTCCTGGTGGGCTTGCTGCTGTTACTGCTGGGCTGGGCATGGGCGCGCATCACGCCGACTGCCGCTTTGTGGAACGACGAACAGGCGCAAGAGTACACCGATGCGGCGCTCGCTCTTCACGGCGCGGCCCATAGCCACGAAGAGGGCGAAAAACACGATCACGGGCAGGAAGCGGCTTTGGCTGCCGAACAGGAACAACGGTTGGACGCGGCGCGCGAGCGGTTCGCCAAGATCCAAGGCGATTTGGAGGCCGCCCGCAATAACCGCAACCTCATCGCAGAGGTTCTCCAGACCCTCGGTATTGCCGCGGTGCTCTCTGGCGTGCTGCTGCATTTCATCAGCCGGCACGCGACGTAGGTGGAATTCCCGGCAGACGTTCGTGAGTGGCCTTTCGGCTCCGACCACACTCTGTCGGCCAAGCGATTGCGTGTCGGTTTAGGATCCTTCATGTCCGCTGACCTTGCCCAAAGGATGGAAACCGCATCGCGGCGTCATTGAGCCGCCCATGGATTTGCACTATACTGGCCCCTCCCGCCGGGATGTTGCCCCCATGTTTCTGTGGGCGCCCCCTCCACGGTTGTCCCTTGGCCGGCAAGCACTTACGGCGTTCTAACGTTGCTCCGTGCAAACAATCGCCGGATCGACAGGCCGATGCGCCTCGTTGGCAGTCGCTGGGACGCAAACGCTATCACCCCACTTGGAATCGAAAAGAGAGTTGAACGTGACAAGTCATCTGATCGCCCCGCATGGGGGCAAGTTGGTCGATCTGTGTGTTTCTCCACAACGCGCCGCCGAACTCAAGGAGCAGTCTCGTGACTGGCCCTCGTGGGATCTCACGCCGCGGCAATTGTGCGACCTGGAACTGCTGTGCAATGGCGGTTTCTCGCCGTTGACTGGTTTTCTAAGAAAGGCCGACTATGACTCCGTGTGTCAACAGATGCGGCTCACGGATGGCACGTTATGGCCGATCCCGATCACGCTCGACGTATCGAAGGAGTTTGCGGAGAAAGTCCCGGCGGGCGCAAAGGTCGCGCTCCGCGATGCCGAGGGCGTGATGCTCGCCGTGATTCATGTCGAGGACAAGTGGGAGCCAGACCGCAAAGCGGAGGCCGAGAGTGTGTACGGCACGGTCAGCACGGAGCACCCGGCCGTCAACTATTTGATGAATCAGAGCAAGCCGATCTATCTCGGCGGCCGCGTCGAGTGCTTGCAGATGCCGATCCATTACGACTATAAATCGCTGCGCCACACGCCGGCCCAGCTTCGCGAGGAGTTCGCCAAGCGCGGCTGGCGGAAGGTGGTCGCCTTCCAGACACGCAATCCGATGCACCGCGCCCATCACGAACTCACACTTCGTGCTGCCAAGGAAGAAGAAGCCAACCTGCTCGTGCATCCGGTCGTCGGCATGACAAAACCGGGCGACGTCGACCATTACACGCGAGTCCGCTGCTACCAATCGCTGCTGCCGCACTACCCACAAAACACGGCGTTCCTTTCGCTATTGCCACTGGCGATGCGAATGGGCGGGCCGCGCGAGGCGATCTGGCACGCGATCATCCGCAAGAACCATGGCTGCACACATCTGGTAGTCGGCCGCGATCACGCCGGTCCCGGCAAGGATTCGAGCGGCAAGCCATTCTACGGCCCGTATGATGCCCAGGAGCTTTTGCAGAAGCATGAGGAAGAACTGGGTGTGAAGATGGTTGACTTCAAGCAAATGGTGTTTGTGCCGGATGAAGACACATACTACCCGGTCGACGAGGTGCCCCAGGGAAAGAAGACGCTCGATATCAGTGGCACGGAACTGCGAGACCGGCTGATGCGAGGCACCGAGATCCCTGCCTGGTTCTCTTACCCGGAAGTGGTGAAGGAACTGCGCCGCAGCCACCCGGCCCGCGGCAAGCAAGGCTTCTCCGTGTTCTTCACGGGCCTCTCGGGTTCAGGAAAATCGACCATTGCGAACGTGCTGCTTTCAAAGCTCTTGGAACTGGGCGGCCGGCCCGTGACGATCCTCGACGGCGACCTCGTTCGGAAAAATCTTTCCAGCGAGCTTGGCTTCTCCAAGGAGCACCGCGACATCAACATCCGCCGCATCGGCTTCGTGGCGGCCGAGATCACCAAGCACCGCGGCATTGCCATCTGCGCGCCGATCGCGCCCTACGACAATATCCGCAAGGAAGTGCGGGCAATGATTCAACCGCACGGCGGGTTCATCCTGGTGCATGTCAACACCAGCGTCGAGGAGTGTGAGAAGCGAGACCGCAAGGGCCTCTACGCGAAGGCCCGCGCCGGCATCATCAAGGAATTCACCGGCATCAGCGATCCCTACGATGTGCCAAGCGACGCCGAAGTGGTGATCGACACACTCGCCCTCAGCGCCGAAGAAGCGGCCCAGGAAATCTTCCTGCGGCTTGAGAAGGAAGGCTACATCGGCGCGGAGGAGTGAAGGCTGGCGCCAGTTTACTCCGGCTCGACAGCGCGACACGCTGACGGAGTGTGCCTGTCCCCTTTTTCAACGGCCAGCTAGAAACCGATTTCGACTGAATTGGGTTCTCAAGCCCCACGACCGAAGTCGGGGATGCTCAACAACGCGCCACCCTTGAGGGCCGACTGGTGAGCAACAATGCCCGGCGCGGTGTAAGCGACGGCCTCGTAAACGTCGACAGCCGGACGACGATCGTTTTGCAGCGAGTCGATGAACTCGTGCGTGATGAAGGTGTGCGAACCGTGATGGCCGCTGTCGTGGCGGAGCGGCTCTGGAAGCATGTCCGTCTTCCACCAGTCGGGTTGCTGATAAGGTTCGATATTCGCTTGCGCGCGGGCGAAGCCGCCACTGTCGAGTTCCGTCAGTTTTCCGCTCCGAACGATGAAGGGGCTGCGTCCATATTCGTCGCAGAGGAAGCTCATTTTATCGCCATGCCACTCGGCCAGTTCGCCGCCGCCGTGGGCGCCGGCCCACCAGATTTCGACCGTGAACGGGTGGCCGCGGTCGGTCTTGAATTGGGCCGTCTCGTTCCAGAACGGATTGCTGTAGGCATTTTTCTGGAGGGCCGGGTGGTCGTCTCCCCAGCCTTGGCAGGCGACTTCGACGAGCCGCTCGCCGCTCACGCCAACCAGATGTGCCGTGCAGTGCGTGGGATAGTGCATCGGCGGGAACCCATGCCGCCAGGTCGTGCTCCCATCGCCGTTAAACCAGAGGCTTTCCAGGCCGGCGTGGTGATAGACGGATTTCACGGCGTACAGCGTACCAAACTCGCCCGCCTCGTAAAACTTTCGCGCGGAGATCGTCGGCTGTTGCCAGTAGCTCGTCTCGGCCATCATGAACGTCAGGCCGGTCCGCTTGACGGCGTCGATCAGTTCTTGACATTCCGCCAGGTTCATCGCGGCCGGCACGGCGCAAACCACATGTTTTCCGGCGTTGAGAACTTCGACGCAATGCCGCACATGGTTCGGCGCTTCAGTGAAGACGCCAACGGCGTCGATCGAATCGTCGAGGATCAACTTTTCGAGTGATTCGTAGGGCTTCGAGCAACGGTAGGTCTGCATCAACAGATCGCGCCGGTCGGTTCGCAGGTCGCTCACCGCCTGCACCGTGCAGCCCGGGTGTTCGTGCCAATGGAAAGAACAACCGAATCCGCCGCCGACCACGCCGATGCGGATCTTGCGACCGGGCTGGACAGGCTCTTCCCCCGAGGAACGCGTCCAGGCACCCACCGTCGCGGCGAGTGTCGCCGCTGTCGCACCAGAGTGCTTGAGAAATCGCCTGCGGGAAACGGGCTGCCGGTTGAAAACGTCGCTGGTCATCTCAAAGCTCCTTTGCGAACAGATCAAATCTTCTTGGATGGCGGCAGGCTGTCCTGCATGAACTGAACTACTTCGGTTTGGATGATCTTCTGGCGGTCGACTCCGTTGAAGTAGTGATCCGTTTCAAGCCACAAGGCCTTGGAGCCTTCGCCGGCCGCCTTGTGCAACGCTTCGGCAAACGGGCGCGCCACGAGGATGTCTCTGGTCACGTTAATCATCACCAGCGGCCGCGGGGCAATTTTCCCAACGTAATCGACCGGGTCGAGCGACGGGAGCACCTGCTTCGTCTCCTCGGAGGTTTGCTCAGAAAGAACGTCGCCGAAATTCGCGCCACCAACAATCGAACTCATCGCCTTGATTCGCGGATCATTGGCCACATACGTCAACCCGGTGATCGCGCCCCAACTGATGCCGACGTATCCGATCCGCTCACGATCCACTTCCGGCCGGGAATCGAGATAATCGACCGCCCGGGAGTAATCGCCGCAATACTGCGCAAATCGCTCGCGATCAAAGTGCCCCATGAGCGGTTTTGGTCTGTCCGGCTGGCGGCGTTCCCCGCGATCCGGAGCGTCAATGGTTAGCACCACAAAACCGACGTCAATAAACTGCTGACCAATCTCCACGATGTAATCCGTTTTCTTGCTGCCACCAATGCCATATTGCAATAACACGGCAGCTCGCGGCGCGCCGGCTCCCTTGGGAAGATAAAGAAACCCGGGCACGCGGTCGCCATGGATCCCATTGAATTCGACGCGGAGTTGTTTGTGATCCGCCGTGTCGGCAACGACTTCCTCGCGGGCCTTCAGCGGTGCCTCGTGGGCCACTTTGAAGGGAGCCGCCGGCTGCTC
>JAKEGR010000292.1 GCA_022615465.1 Planctomycetota bacterium
ATTGCCCGCGGCGTGGATGGTACGTTTATGTGGCTCATGGAAGAAGTGGGGGAGTTGGCTGCCTCGCTCCGCGAGGGAACACACGACGAACAGGAAGCCGAATTTGCCGACGTTTTGGCCTGGCTCACCACCATTGCCAACGTGGTCGGCGTTGATCTTGCCGAAGCCGTGCGCCGGAAATACGGCGCCGGCTGCCCGGGTTGCGGTCAACTCGTGTGTACCTGTGACGACGCCGGCAAGCCGTGACGAAGAGGCATCCTACTTCTTCAACAGCGAGATGATTGGTTTATGGCGGTTTGTCGAAAAAGTGGCATCTCTCTTGGTTCTGCCATGGTCGCGATCGTTCTCGTGGCATGGTCTCAAGCACGGGAAAGCGTGTTACCGACGCCCGCGAATTCACCCGTTGCGGAAAAACCGCTAATCATCGGCTGCCGTATCGGTTTTTCCAACCACTACAAAATCGGCCACTGGACGCCCGTGTGGGTCGATCTGGACGGCACGGCCGATTCGGAAAACGCGCAAATCGAGATGACCGTGCCGGACAGCGATGGCGTGGAGACCACCGTGGTGGCGCCGCTCGCCTCGACGGGTGGGAACGCAGCGCCTCATCGACCAACGACCACCCCGTTCTACGTAAAGATCGGCCGCATGGCTGCTCCGATCCGAGTGTCGCTCGTGATTGCCGGCAAGGAGGCCGATCACCTAACGCTTGATCCAATGGCAAGCCCGCAACATCCATCGGTTTTCCAACCGCTTGCTGTGTCGAGCGAGCTAATCGTATCGCTAGGCGGCAAAGCAATCGCCCTGGACAATGCCTTGGCAAATCGCGATGCGGAGGGCGGCCGGGTGGCGCGCCGCGTTGTGGAGATCGGCCGCGTCGACGATTTGCCAGACCAGTGGTTTGGCTATGAGGCGGTCGACCTGTTCGTCTTATCGGCCTCGGATGAGAAGCTATGTCGCGAACTCTCCGGCGACGAGCGGCGATTGGCGGCAATCCGGCGGTGGATTGAACTGGGCGGCCGGTTGGCCGTCTTGAGTGGCGGGCATCAGGCGAATGAATTGTTCGGCAACCATAGCCCGCTCGCCGTTCTGCTTCCGGGCATGCTGGTGAATTCCGTGGATCTCTCGGACACTACCTCCCTGGAGCATTTTGCGGGAGTGGCCGAGCCGATCTCTGAGTACGACCGGTCACGCACACCGTTGCTTGTCCCCAAGCTAGGAAACGTGCGCGGCATCGTCGAAGCGTACGCTGGCCGGAAACCGACTGATCTGCCGTTGGTAATTCGCGCGCCGCTAGGCTTGGGTGAAGTGTCCTTTGCCGGAGTAGACCTTGCCGTGGAGCCGCTGGTGGATTGGTCGGGACGCGCGGATTGTCTACGGGCTTTTCTCCGCCCGTACGTCTCCGCGGGCGACAAAGCTGACACACCGCAGACGCTCGGCACGCTCGGCTACAACGATCTGGCCGGCGGGCTGCGGCAACAGCTTGGCCATACGTTCGATTCCGTGACGACGATCACCTTCCCCCTGGTGGCCATGCTGGTGGTTGGCTATTTGCTGCTGCTTGGGCCAGCCAGTTATTGGATTGCCCGTCACTTTGGCGGACGGCCGGAGATCGCCTGGCTGGTGTTTCCGCTGCTCGTGCTGGCCACCAGTGGTGCTGCGTATTGGATTGGCCTGGTGAGCAAAGGGGATCGCGCGCGGACGAACCAACTTGAATTGGTCGACGTTGACTTCACTTCGATGCAGGCGCGAGGCACCTATTGGGCTGCGCTGTACAGCCCGCGGTCGGAGCGATTTGATCTCGGCCTCGATGTGCGACTGCCGGCCCATGCGACGCTTGCCAATCATGAGGGCGTCGAAAGAATCGTCTCCTGGTGGGGGTTGCTTGGCATGGGCGTTGGCGGCATGCAGGCAGGTGGAGTGGATATGGCCGTAATCAACGCCGGCTATCGCTTCACGCCACCCCTCGACGCCATGCTTGGTGTTCCGGTTCTGACCTCGGGCGTGAAGTCGCTCACGGCGAGGTGGACAGCGCCTGTTCAACAGATTCTCGATGCGCAGCTCCGAAACGACGACGGCTTGCTCGCCGGATCCTTGACCAATGAAACGGGGGATACGCTAACCAACGCCCATTTGCTGTACGGCTCGTTGGCGTACCGGCTCGGCGACTTAGGCAATGGAAAGCGGATCGAAATTGGACAGAACTTGGATCCATTCCGTGTTCATACGTTCGTAACGCGAGGCGCGCGTGGCAGGGATTCGACGGGGAAAGGCGAATTGGATCGTGGCGTATTTCTCGCCGATCATGCTTCGAGCGAGCAACTACTTATGCTGATGATGTTTTACCAGGCCGCTGGCGGCGAAGAGTTTGCCAGGCTGCCGAGCCGATATCAATCGTACTGTGATTTGAGCCGGCTGCTGGAATTGGGCCGCGCGATCCTTGTGGCCTATCCCTCGAGTGAAGGAAGCCAACTCATCGATCACGCGACTGGCCGACCACCTGGCGACGATCAACGGCGTACTAGAACTGTGTATCGATTTGTAATCCCAGTGGCCAGAAGCGATTAGCCAGAATGGAATTACCCTCTCACAGCAATCTCGGAATATGATATCCTTCATCGCCAATAGCTAACGGCTAATAGCCGACAACTCCTATGATAGAAACCCGCGATCTAACCAAGAAATATGGTGAGTTGTACGCGATCAAGTCGATCGATTTGAACCTCCAGCGCGGCGACTTGTTCGGATTCATCGGGCCGAATGGCTCCGGGAAAACAACGACCATGCGCATCTTGGCCACGTTGCTGAATCCCACTTGGGGCGAGGCGTATATTGACGGCTATTCGATCTATACCAAGCCCAAGGAGATTCGGCGAATCATCGGGTATATGCCCGACTTGTTTGGCGTTTACGATGACATGAAGGTCATCGAGTATCTGGAGTTCTTCGCAGCCGCATACCGCATACGCGGGCCAAAGCGGCGGCAAGTGTGCGACGAGGTGCTGGACCTGGTCGAGCTTGGC
>JAKEGR010000037.1 GCA_022615465.1 Planctomycetota bacterium
ATCGGATGCCCGTTGCTGGCCAGCATGGCCGGGTTTGTTCCTGCTGACAGGTGCCACAAACGCTGCCGGAAGACGAAAAAACTGCTTGTTTTTCACTTGTCGCGCGCCATTGGTCCAGCGGCGAGATTCCGCTACACTTCGCCGAGGCATTGGGGAGCGAGAGCAGGTCCTCTCGCGACCTCCGTCCCTTGGCCTGAACTTGAATCGGCTGATCATGCCGCAACCCACTCAATTGTCAACCGTCCCGGCAGCCCCCGCCCGCCTGCGATTGCCCTCATGGCTGCGTGTGAATCTACCCATAGGGCCGCAGCTCACCGTACTCCAGGCGACACATTCCGCGGTTGCCCGCGAAAGCCTTCACACGGTCTGCGAGGAGGCTCGCTGCCCGAACCTGAACGATTGTTGGTCGCGTGGCACGGCCACGTTCATGATCGCTGGCCGTGAGTGTACGCGTGGCTGCCGGTTTTGCAGCGTTGAGACACACCGCAATCCCGCTCCACCAAATCCGCGCGAGCCGGAGGAACTTGCAACCTCGATCGAGCGGATGGAACTTGCACACGTGGTCATTACAGTTGTCAACCGCGACGATTTGCCGGATGGCGGAGCCGGTCACACCAAGCGTTGCGTTGAGGCCATCCAGGAACGGTCGCCGAGGGTGACGATCGAGCTCCTGTCGAGCGATTTGCAGGGCAATGCGGCCTCACTGGGCCATCTGCTGGACGGGATACCCCTGGCCGTTTTCGCCCACAATGTTGAATGCGTGCCACGGCTCGATCGGTTGGTGCGCGATCCGCGGGCTTCGTTCGCGCAGAGTCTTGAGGTTCTCCGCCAGGCCAAGCGTTTGCGGCCTGACCTGTACACCAAGAGCAGCCTCATGGTCGGCCTGGGCGAAACCGATGACGAAGTCAGCGACGCCATTCGCCGGATCCGTGATGCAGGGGTTGATATCTTGACCCTCGGTCAGTATTTAGCCCCAGGCCGGCCGGGCGAACGGTTCTTGCCCGTCGCGCGATTCGCAACGCCGCGGCAATTTGATGCCTGGGCCGACGAAGCGAGGGCAAAGGGCTTCCGGGCCGTGGCTTCCGGGCCGTTAGTGCGGAGTTCATTCCGTGCTGGCTTATTGCTCGAACAGGCCCGAGAGAGCCGTGGACAACGATCGTCGAAGGAGGACTCGCGGGACGGATCCTGCGACAGGGAGCGGCACCCGCGCGGAATGGTTGCTCTGCATTGAGCAACTTGGACTACACCATGGATGGTTGTATGACAAACTATTCGCCGCTTGTCGGAACGGCACGCTCGTCGCTGCGAAGTGCCGAGACGGATTTGAAGGATCCGCTGCCGCTGGTCCTGCACGTTCCCACGGCCCCCCATCGCCCGGGAGATTCGCCGCGGTTCGAACCGTTTCCTGATCAACCTGGCGATTTGCCGAAGCCCGATACACTCTCCCCCTTTGACTTGCTTCACAACCACGCAATCGGAATGATTCGCGTATTGGGCGCTGACGGAGCCGCCGCAGGCCCTTGGGATCCGCAACTCAGCCCCCAGCAACTTCGCAGCGGGCTGGAGATGATGATGCGAGCTCGTTGTCTGGATGTCCGCATGATCGGCATGCAGCGACAAGGGCGCCTCTCATTCTATCTTTCCAGTAAGGGCGAAGAAGCGGTGGCGGTTGCCGGAGCGATGCCTTACTCAACACGAGACATCCTGTTCCCGAGCTATAGGCAGCCCGGCACGCTGTTGGTTCGTGGGATGCCCCTTCTGGCCATGATGTGCCACTCGATTAGCAATCGCCACGACAATGTCAAGGGACGGCAAATGCCGCTCCACTACAGTTGGAAGGCTGGCAATGTCGTTTCTATTTCCAGCCCGGTGGGTACGCAATTGCCTCAAGCGGTCGGTGCAGCGATGGCGTTTGCCTGCCGAGGCGAACGGAGTGTCGCCGCGGCGTGGATCGGCGACGGAACATCGTCCCAAGGCGACTTCCATCACGCGATCAACTTCGCGTCGGTGTTTCTGCCTCCATGCATTTTGCATGTGGTGAACAATCAATGGGCAATCAGCACCCATTGCCAGCAGGCAACGGGTGGCACCGCGTTTGCCCTCCGCGCCGAGGCCTATTCCCTGCCGGGGTTACGCGTCGATGGCAACGATTTTCTGGCCGTGTTTGCGGTCGAGCAATGGGCTATCGAGCGAGCCCGTCGCGGCGGCGGGCCTACGCTGATTGAACTGGTTACGTATCGCCGTGAAGCCCACTCCACCAGCGATGACCCCACGCAGTATCGCCCCGCCGATGAGGGGAATGGTTGGCCCGGTGGTGATCCGATTGACCGTCTCAAGATCCATCTGATACAGCGTGGTGAATGGTCGGAAGAGGCCCACCAATCGCTGGATGCCGCGCTGGACCAGGAGGTCGTCGCGAGTCTTGCTCATGCCGAGTCGTTTGGATCCCTGGCGAGCGGGCTTGGGCATTCCCCATCGACGATGTTCGACGACGTGTACACGAATCTACCTGACCATTTGCGGAACCAATTGCGCGAGATGCAGATCGAAACTGCCAAGGACGAACCCGGCAACTCGATCCTCCCCTTTGTTGGCAAGGACCGTCGCGCCGCTGGTTAGGTGCTGCTGTAGTTGCCTGGAACGATTAAATTGAGCATCCTCGGAATGAGTTTGGGGGGCCGCCGACTCCAAAGGCTTGATGTTGGATAGCCCATGAACGCCTCCTTCTGATCTCCCTTCACTGCCATGCCCAAGATGAACATGATTCACGCGGTTCGCTCTGGCCTCGAGGTGATGCTCGAGCGCGATCCGAGCGTTTGCGTGTTCGGCGAGGATGTGGGCTACTTTGGTGGTGTATTTCGGGCCACCCAGGGTTTGCAGTCGAAGTTTGGTCCGCGGCGGGTGTTCGACACACCGCTGGCCGAGGGAGGTATCATCGCCATCGCCATCGGCATGGGAATCAACGGCCTGCGACCGGTTCCAGAGATTCAGTTCTCCGATTACATTTTTCCCGCCTTCGATCAGATTACGAATGAACTTGCCAAGTTGCGTTACCGCAGCGGTGGCGAGTGGTCGGCGCCGGTAACCATTCGTACGCCGTGCGGCGGCGGCATCCGCGGCGGCCTGTTTCATAGCCAGTCGCCCGAGGCCTACTTCACCCACACCCCTGGTTTGTGCGTCGTGATGCCGTCGAACCCACACGACGCAAAAGGGCTGCTTATCTCCAGCATTGAAAGCGATGATCCGGTGGTCTTCTTCGAACCAAAACGACTTTATCGTGGACCATTCGATGGAAATCCGGAACACGTTCCACCGTGGCGAGACCAGCCAACCGCAGAAGTGCCGGATGGGTATTACAGCACGCCGCTCGGCAAGGCAGCCATTGTACGCGGCGGTGAGGAAGTGACCGTCGTCACGTGGGGCACGATGGTCCATGTTGCCCGCGCGGCCATCGACGAATCGGGCGTCGATGCCGAATTGATTGACCTGCGGACGTTGGCGCCTTTGGACCTGCCCACGATCACAACATCCGTCGAGAAGACTGGCCGCTGTGTTGTGGTACACGAAGCACCACGCACCTGCGGCTTCGGAGCCGAAATCGTGGCACTGTTACAACAGCATTGCTTTTGGAGCCTTGAGGCTCCGATCGGACGCGTAACGGGTTGGGACACGCCCTTCCCTCATGCACAGGAATGGCAATACATGCCCAGCCGGGAGCGGATCAATCGTGCGGTTCGCTCGGCGCTCGCGGCATGATCGACAATAACTGATGCCAGCACGGAAATTGCCTGGAGACGGTGCGACGTAACACGTCACGCATATCAATACAACTTGCTGGAGACCGAAATGCAAAACGTGGTATTCAAGCTCCCGGACTTGGGCGAAGGCGTGGTCGAGGCCGAGATCATCACTTGGCATGTCAAACCGGGCGAAGAGGTTCGGGTCGACCAGCCACTCGTCGAAGTGATGACGGACAAGGCCACGGTGACAATCCCTAGTGGGTTGGTTGGCCGCGTTGTAAGCACACGCGGCAGCGTTGGACAGACCGTCGCCGTGGGTGAGGAACTAGTGGTCTTCGATACTTCGTCGCCGCCGGTGGCTTCCTCGATGCCGACAACCTCGGCAAAAACCAATACGGGAGGCACAGCGGGTGGGGGGTATCGAGATAAGATCGAGGAACCATCCGTCGCTCAACCGGCAACAGTACCCATGGTGCCACGGTCCACAAGCACGGGCAAAGTCGCCCGCCTGGCACCACCGCTGGCCAGCCCGGCCGTTCGGCGCCGCGCCCGAGAACTCCACGTCGATCTGAAGAACTTGCAGGGCACGGGCCCCTTTGGCCGGATTACTCATACCGATGTCGACGGCCATTTGCGAAGCGAAATCGCGACGTCCGGCCCTCGTCGGCCCGTGGGCTTACTGACAACCGAAATCCAAATGGCTGGCATGCGTCGGCAGATCGCCGAGAAGATGATGGTCAGCAACACGCAGATTCCTCACTTCACTTATGTCGAAGAGGTGGATATCAGTGAACTGGAGTCTCTGCGTGAGCACCTTAACGGCCGGCGAACCGAGGAGCAGCCCAAGCTCACCTATCTGCCGTTCATTATGCTGGCATTAACCCGCGCACTGGGCCGCTGTCCACAGTTCAATGCGCATTACGACGACAAACGCGAAGTGATCACGAGGTATGAGGCAGTGCATTTGGGTATTGCCACGCAAACGGATCGCGGTTTGTGCGTGCCGGTCGTGCGACATGCCGAGACGATGGATCTTTGGCAGGCAGCCCAGGAAATGCGCCGCCTCACCGAAGCGGCACGTGACAAATCAATTTCACACCACGAATTGACTGGGTCAACATTCACGGTATCCAGCCTCGGCCCGATAGGCGGTATCGCGGCCACGCCGCTCATCAATCACCCGGAAGTCGGAATTCTCGGAGTCAACAAGGCCGTGGACCGGCCGGTTGTCTACAAAGGCCAAATTGCCATCCGGCGAATCCTTCATCTTTCAGGCTCGTTCGATCACCGTGTTATCGATGGGGCGGATGGGGCGATATTCATCCAAAGAGTGAAAACTTACCTCGAATACCCGGCCACGATTTTCATTTGAGCCGCGGGCTATTGAACGCCATTTTCCTGCTCGATAGCAGGGATCTCCTCACTGCTGTTGGGATTCTTTGCGTCATTGGTCTCGTTGGGTTTCCCCCATCCACCCAAGAGATTGCCGAGGCTGGGGAGAGATAAGCCGCCGTCGTTCTTGTCCGCAGGTGGTTCCACTTCTTGATGCACCATGGCAAGCTCGGCGTGGAGCATCAGCGCGTCGCTCTCGCAGGTCACATCCAGTGACAATCCGCGAAACCAGGCCATGAGCGGCATGGCGTAGTCGGCGGGAATCGTTGTGAGCAGAAAGCGGTTTTCGGCTGGCATGGCGGTCGACGCCCACAATGCGCGACCATCTGAAGCTTCCATGAGTTCATACTCGCCACCGAGCGGGCAATCGAAGCGTCCACCAACAAGCGATTCCGCCAATTCACGGGCTTCTGCCGGCGGTACGCCAAGCTGCGTGGCGAGCGAGTTCATGAATCGGCTGCCGCTGGCCGATGTGGCCCTGGATTGCATGTATCCCAGGCCGCTGATGGTCGTTTCGATTTGTTTATCGGAGAGGTCAGCGATCCGAAGGCGAAGCTGAGCCGCCCGCTCGGCCTCGACCATCGCAAGTTGAGGCCCGACTTCCATCAACACATCGCGCTGGAGCGAAAACAAGAAGAAATCGTCCAACCGGCGTTGCCACAGGTCGAACAGACCATTGCCGCGGGCAACGCCGTCGTCATCGAACGGCTCGGTCGGCTCACCGAA
>JAKEGR010000293.1 GCA_022615465.1 Planctomycetota bacterium
ACGCATATTGTCGATTCGTGGTACGCTATCCGCTGCCCAGACCTCTGGAGCCTGGGGGGATAATCGGAAGTAGGGACATTACCGATTCGACAAGAGGGGTACTTGGCTGCTGGATCCTGGCAATCGTCCAGAAGCACACGCTTCTGGTAGATTGCTGGCGGCAGACGGCCGGTTGTCAGAGCCATCATGGTGGATCATCGTCTTGAGACGCGCGAGTCTGCCCCGCCCTGCTCGCGAATTGCTGCAATTGAAGTTGGCTCGAACAGCGTCCGCCTGGTTGTGGCCGAGGTGCTCCCTTCGGGCGGCTATCGCGTTCTCGACGAAGAACGTGAAAACACACGCCTCGCTTCCGCGCTGATTACGACCGGTCGGCTCGATCCGGCCGCCACCTCCGCGACGCTCATCGTCCTGCGGAATTTCCTGTCGATTGCGACCGGCCTGGGCGCGACGCAGATCCGCGCGATCGGTACAAGTGCTTTGCGCGATGCCGAAGACGGTCGCGCGTTTTGCGACCGTGTCCGCCGGGAACTGAAGCTGTCGATTGACGTTATTTCCTCCGAAGAAGAAGGCCGGCTAGCATTCCTCAGCGTGGCCCGGGCATTTGACATCTCCGGCCGCCAAGTGGCCGTCGCCGACATCGGTGGCGGTAGCACCGAGATCGTTCTTTCCTCGTCAGGCTTGGTGGACCAAATCTATGCGACAAAGCTCGGCGCGGTGCTCGTCGCCGAGCAATACGGAGCGACCAGCCGTTGCAGCGAGAAACAACTTGCCAAGATGCGTGACTTCATCGACCGCAGGCTCAAGAAGGAAGTTGGCAAGCCTCCCTTCGAGCCTGACATGCTCTTCGGCACTGGCGGCACGTTTACCGCACTGGCTTCGATCATGATGGCTCAGCAGGGCCAGGCCGGACAACCCATGTGGGGCTTCCGCGTCACCCGCGCGCAAATTCGCCACCTCGTGGCCGACCTGGCCCAAATGTCGCTCGAAAAACGTCGCAAGGTGACCGGGCTCAATCCCAATCGGGCCGACATCATTGTTTCCGGTCTGGCGATTATCGAGCGCATCATGCGCCACATGCACGTCAACGTTGTGCAAGTCCACACGCGGGGAGTTCGCGACGGCCTGCTTCTCACGATGGTGCAACAAACGCCGCCACGCGCAGCCGATGAATGCCGTGCCGCCGTCGAGGAGTTTGCCAAGAACTGCGGCGTCGATCTTTCGTTCGCGCGCCAGGTCGCCCGCATCGCCGGGACGTTGTGGGAGCAACTCGCGGCGCCCCTTGCGCTCAAATTGGAGGATCGCGAATTGATCGAGGTGGCGGCGCTGGTGGCCAACGTCGGTTATCTGATTAATTTCGAAAGTCATCACAAGCACAGCTACCATCTCATTCTCAACAGCGAGCTGCCTGGCTTCGAGCGTCGGCAGTTGCAAGTCCTGGCCAATGTCGCGCGTTATCACCGCGGGGCGCCGCCGAAGCAGAAGCATGACCATTTTCGTGAGCTATCGAACGAGGATCAGCACCGCGTGACGGCCCTCGCAGCCATCCTGCGGCTTGCCCTGGCGCTCGATCGAACGCATCAGCAGCATGTCGGCGAAGTGTGCGCCCGAGTGAACGATGGCACGGTGCGAATCACCGTCCAAGCGCATGGCGATGCAGAGGTCGACCTCTGGGCGGCCCAGCGGAAGGTGGAGTTGTTCGAAAAGGTGTTTGAACGCAAAGTGGTGTTTTCCGCGCGAAACGCGGAGGCCCGACGGATCGCCAAACGTCGTTCGCGCGTGCATCGGTCGAGCAGACCGCGTACCAGCCGCACCGGCCACACGACTGGCTCCGCACCACGCACTGCTACCCGTCGCACCCTACCACGCTGACACAACGGGCAATCTACAATCGTCCAAGGTCCAGCACACTACGCTGTCCTCGACCGCGGAGGCACACCCACCCAGATTGACCCATTCTGCAACTCAGCATATCCTACAAGCATGGTCGACTATCGCAAGATCATCACGATGGAGCCGGACAAGCGGAGCGGCAAGCCGTGCATCCGTGGTATGCGGATCACAGTCGGCGACGTTCTCGACTATTTGGCCGGCGGCATGACGATCGAAGAAATCCTCGATGACTTTCCTGACCTCACGCGCGAAGATATCTTGGCGTGCCTGGCTTTTGCGGCCGATCGTGAGCGAACGCTCCAACCCATCCCGCCGCTGTGAAGCTCCTTTTCGACCAGAATCTGTCTCACAAACTGATCGTACGATTGGCCGATCTCTATCCAGAAGCTGAGCATGTGCGTAATGTTGGCCTTCGAGACGCCGACGACAATGCCATTTGGGCTTACACCAAGCAGAACCAGTTCGCTTTCGTTACCAAGGACGAGGACTTTCACGTGCGCAGCATCCTTCACGGCCACCCACCCAAAGTCCTGTGGGTTCGCAGCGGGAACTGTTCGACGGATCTTGTCGAAGCTTTGCTACGCAAGTGCGCAGGCGATATTCAGGAGTTCAAGAGCGATCCAGACGCAGGTTTCTTGGTGCTCTCTTGAACTTTGGAATTGCCTTATCAATAGTGGCCTATCTCAGAAGAACGCGCCCCACGCAACGATCGCCAGCATAATGGCCCCTGCGACGAGTTTGCCGGCAGTACCCCAGAGTTTACCAACGAATGCTCCCTGGCCAACCGCGAATCGATCCTCATTGCCGCGGCCTTTCCAAAACTCGCCAACGTAACCGCCTGCAAAAGCACCAATCGCCCCGCCAAACAACGCCCCGACGAACGACCCCAACACAGGAAGCGGGCTGCCCACGACAACACCCGCAATGCTTCCCACCATGGCACCGACGACCGACAGGGCGACCCGATCGGCGGCTGGCCCCTTGCTTGGCGGCCCCGGCCGCCCCAGCGCCAAACTCGATCAATTCCCCGAGCAGGGCGACGCCGATCAAAACGAACACGGCAGTCCATGTCATCCCGCGGCCAGCTTCCTCAGGAAACAACCAGGTGAACAACGCGGCACAGCCGACGATCAGCCAATTCCCAGGCAGCGAGACCAGCGTCAGTAGCCACGCCGCGATACTCAACAGCACCAGCACCACCGCCGACGCATAATAGACCCATGCCGGATCAAGTTGCCAGGAGAAGACGTCCATCGCACAGCCTCTGACGGATGCCGCTTTAGGTTTTACTTTTCCACGTGCCTGGAGTTATAGTATCAGCTTACCGCATATTCCAGGAATCCACCAATGGACAAGCTACGTTGGGGCGCGTTGAGTACGGCCAAGATCGGTCGCCGCCAGGTGATCCCGGCCATCCAGCGCAGCCAGTTTGGCGCGGTGACGGCAATCGCCTCGCGCGATCTGGCCCGGGCGCGTCAAGTGGCGGCCGAACTCGGCATCGCCAAGCCCTATGGATCGTACAAGGAGCTGTTGGCCGATCGCGAAATCGACGCCGTTTATATCCCGCTGCCCAACCACCTGCACGTACCTTGGTCGATTCGCGCGCTCGAAGCGGGCAAGCACGTTCTCTGCGAGAAGCCGATCGGGCTGACTGCAGCCGAAGGTGAGAAATTGCTCGAAGCCGCGGACAAGTACCCTAAGCTCAAGATCATGGAAGCCTTCATGTATCGCTTCCATCCACAGTGGCAGGCGACCCGACAACTCATCCATGACGGCCGCATTGGCCAGCTTCGCACCATCCAGACATTCTTCACCTACTTCATCGACGATCCCAAAAACATCTGCAACCAACG